>NZ_FRAH01000039.1 GCF_900142265.1 Anaerotignum lactatifermentans DSM 14214
CGAGGTTCTTCCAACCTAAGGAAGATAGGATACGAAGTTATGAGAAGTTTGAAAACGCATAAAGCACCTGAGGATGCAGCTGTCTATGAGTTTATATTGAAGAAAGAACGTGAGGGGAAATCAAAACGCGCCGCAAAGATAGCAGGATTAAATAAGTTTTTGAGAATCTACTATGCGAGAGTGATGGAAGTATACCGAAAATAAAAGAAAATAAACCCAAGAAAACAACAGACCGGATTTTGAGCCGGTCTAATTGTCGTGGAGATTTTTATTTAGTTGAGAACATTTAAAAAACCTGCGAAAAGGTCTTGACTTTTGTTAGCAGGTTTTTATGAAGAAAAGGCACGGAAAAACTCCCTGCCGCATATACTGTATAGGGATTGCAGCCTCTTTGGGAGGCAGAAGAAAAGAGGGAATCCCTATGAGGAAATTGACGGTGGTGGTGCTTTTTGGGGGACAGTCCTCGGAACATGAGGTTTCCTGCATGTGGGCAGCGGATATGATTGCCGCGTTGGATGAGGAGAAATATGATGTTTTGCCTGTGGGCATCACAAAGAACGGAAACTGGCGTATCTGTCATGGCTCCGTGGATGCCATACGGGAGGGGCGTTGGGAGAAATACAGCGTGGATGCCATCTTAAGCCCCGATGCCTCCAGAAAATCCTTGCTGAAACTGGTAGGGGGCAAGTATAAGGAAATCCCTGTGGATGTGGCAATTCCTGCTCTCCATGGGGCAGGCGGCGCGGTGCAGGGGTTGTTGGAAATGGCAAAAATCCCTTATGTGGGCTGTGGTGTTCTGCCTTCTGCCCTTTCTATGAATCGGATTTGTATCAGGCGTATTGCCAAGGCGGAAAAAATCCCCATGGCGAAATTTCTCTGGTGTGACGGGGAAGCTCTGGCAGAAAAAAAGGAAAAAATCATGCGTCAGGCGGAGAAAAAACTGGGCTATCCCTGTTTCGTCAAACCTGCCAATGCCAGCGCCTCTATGGGGGCTTCCAAGGCGAAAAACAGAGAAGAACTGGAAAAAGCCTTGTGTTATGCCGCAAAATATGATAGAAAAGTAATTATGGAAGAAGCCATTGACGGTGGCAGATTCGCATGTGCCATGCTGAAAAAGGGCAAACTGCACATCAGCAGCATCGGAGAAATCGTTACTAGGGCAGAATCTTGCGATGATGCCAAGAAGGATGCGCATATCATCATTCCTGCGAAAGTGCCGGAAGAAGCCTTGGCGCAGATGCGAAAAATTTCCGAAAAAATGTATCATGCAGTTGACGGGAAAGGCATTGCTCGTGTAGACTTCTTTATGGAGAAAAGCGGTCGTGTGCTTTTCCACGAACTCCATACCATGCCTGATGCCATGTATCCCATGGCTTGGGAGGAAGAAGGCATGTCAAAAACAGAATGGATGGATATTCTCATTTCTCTCGCTTTGAAAGGGGACATCCACGGATAGGAAGAAGGACAAAACATTTATGGATACAAGACCAATCGGCGTATTTGATTCCGGGGTAGGCGGTTTGACTGTGGTCAAACAGGTCATGAAAGTCATGCCCCATGAAAATATTGTATACTTCGGGGATACGGCAAGGGTGCCTTACGGCAGCAAATCCAAAGAAGCCGTCACCAAATTTTCTTTGCAGAATGTGCGTTTTCTGGAAACAAAAGACGTAAAAGCCATCATCGTGGCATGCAACACCGCCAGCTCCAACAGTCTGGATGCCATGCGTGCGGCGACAGACACACCCATTTTTGGTGTGGTTGTGCCCGGCGTGGAAGCGGCAGTCCGTGCCACCAAAAACCATAAGGTGGGCATCATCGGCACAGCGGCAACAGTCCGTTCCGGTGCATACGAAACCATGATTCGTGCGGAAAATCCTGACATTCAGGTCTTTTCCAAGGCCTGCCCTCTTTTCGTGCCTCTGGCAGAAGAAGGCTGGACAGATAACGAGGTTTCCCGCCTGACAGCCCAGAGTTATTTGCAGGAATTGCTGACAAAGGGCATTGACTCTCTGGTACTGGGCTGTACCCATTACCCTCTTTTGAAACGGTGCATCGGTACCACTGTAGGGGATGCGGTGAAGCTGGTAGACCCGGCAAAAGCCACCGCAAGACAGGTGAAGGAATTTCTGGCGGAGCGTGATCAGCTCAACGAAAACGAGGAAGAAGGCGTGCGTCGGTTCTATCTCAGCGACACCACAAACACTTTCGGCTTCCTGTGTCAGAAAGCGTTGAAACATCCCTATGAAGCGGAAATCATCGACATCGAAAAATATTAAAAAAAATCCTTACGTCCCTCTGTTTTTTGTGGTATGCTGAAAGCAGAGCAAAAGTAAATCAATGACGAAATCAAGCAGCGTGCAGGTAAAACATAAGTCCAGTTGTTTTCCCGCAGGCTGCTTTTTTTCATGGAAGAAAAGGATTGGATGTTATGCCGGAAACAAGATTGCAGGAAGTGGTCTTTGCCCTGCTCATGTCATTTTTTATGGTGCTGGGCATGGAGTTTTATAATGGCTCCATACAGATGGGGGAATGGACAAGGGCTGTTTTTCCCATTATGTTCGGGGAGATGCGGTTCATGCTGCCCTTGTGCTTTGTCACCAGTTACTTTGTTATGGATAAAATTGCCCAGAAGCTGATGTTTCGTCTGGTAACGCCGGGGCAGGATAAGCCCATTCTGGTGGTGCTGGTGCGCTCCGGCATCACCGTAAGTTTGATGTGCCCTGCCATGAGTTTTTGGGCTACTCTCATTTTCCATGGCATCAGCTTGGATTTTGTCAATCAGTGGTTCGGCACTGTCATCCGTAATTTTCCCATGGCGTTTTTCTGGCAGATTTTTTACTGCGGTCCTCTGGTGCGGTTCCTGTTCCGGCGGATTTTCTTTGGCAGAAGGGGAAAAGTGGCATAAAAAGCATTTGGCAAAATCCCCAACCTCTGTTATGATGAGAAAAAGGAGGCGATGTGCCATGAAATGTCCTTATTGCGGAAAAGAAATGACATTGGGATATATCCAGAATCGGGACGGTGTGTACTGGACGGAAAAGAAACTGCCTGTTCCGGCTTTGCCTTTGGGCGGCGGCGAAACATTGGCTGTAGGCAGGGAGCAGTCCTGCGGTTACACCAATCAACGTGTGGAAGCATGGAATTGCTGGACCTGCAAAAAGATTCTCATTGATTACGATGGCGAAAGCTCGTCAGAAACAGAACAGAAATGAAGAAAACGAAGTGTGAATTGCCTGTGTTTGGCAGATTCCGCTTCTTTTTTTTATGGGCGAAAAAAGTTTTTTAAGACATGTTTAAGATTGCGTGGAGGTCATTGACAGTTCCTTCTTTTCGTACTATTGTATTAGTAAGTTAATACAATCATACAGAAGGGGGGAGAATGACATGTGGAGGAAAATTTGTAAAGCGGAATTGCAGGAAACGCGAAAGGTGTATTGCATCATGTTTGCCATTTTGCTGGCAGCAGGGATTCTGAGCCTTGTGGTCATGGGGCAGACTGCCTTATATCCGGGGGATACTTTTTCCGGCACACCAGAAGAATTTGATGTGCGGAGTGCCCTTTCCATCTGTTCCATTTTGGGGATGTATGTTCTGTGGATTGCTGCCATGGTGTTTTATGTGGTGTATACCCTGTACCGCTTTGACCGGGGCATGTTTGGGGGAGAAGGCGTTTTCTGGATGACACTGCCGGTGAAGCGGCGGGAGATTCTGGCTGGAAAACTGGTGGCGCCATTGGTTTGGGGGATGGTGCTGGTACTTCTGGGCATTGTGTGGCTGGCGTTGATGCTGCTTTTGCAGGCACCTTATGGCATGGGCAGTTTTTCTTCAGAAGGCATGGCTGCGGGCATCGGGATAGTAGCGTTTATGGTGCTTTCGCAGATTCTCATGGCGGTAGGCAGTTTGTATGCCCTGTGCTTTGCCCTCATGGCAGGACGTTTGCCTCGTTTTCAGAAACATCCCTATTTGTGGGGGACAGTGGTTGCGCTGGTGATTTTCTTCATCATCGAGCCTCTGTTCAATGTGCTGGCAATGTTGATTTTCGGTGTTCCCATCAGCTTTTTCCTCATGGCAATGCCGTTCCTTTTGACAAAAGGCATTGCGGTGTTTGGTTTCATTGCATTGATTCCCATTGCCATGGTATTGCGGATACTCATTTATGGAGCACTGATGGTGTATCTGGCAGAAAAGAAATTGGATTATTTAGGTTAAGGAAGGTGATTCCGTGCAGTTTGATAACGGTTTACCCATTTATTTGCAGATTGTGAAGGAAATGACCCTGCGTGCCTTATCCGGTGCCATAAAGCCCGGGGAGAAGATTCCTCCTGTCAGGGAACTGGCGGCGGAATTCGGCGTCAATCCCAACACCATGCAGCGGGCAATGGCGGAAATGGAGCGGGAAGGTCTGGTCTATACAGAACGCACCAGCGGTCGTTTTCTGACGAAGGAGGAAGGGGTTCTGGTGGAAAAGAGAAAGTCTTTCGCAAAGGAAGAAACGGAGAAATATCTTGCATATATGAAAAAAATCGGCTTTACCACAGAAGAAGTGGCGTCCTATGTGAAAGTCGTGGGCGAGAAGGGAGAGGAACAGGCATGAGTTTGGTAGAAATCAAAAATCTGGAGCATCGTTACGGCAATCATACGGTTTTGGCAGGGCTGAACCTGACATTGGAAGAAGGAGAAATCATCGGGCTTTTGGGACCCAACGGCGTAGGGAAAACCACCCTCATGAAAATCCTCTGCGGTCTGATTCAGAACTATGACGGCAGTGTATTGGTGGATGGTCAGCCCATCGGCGTACACAGCAAGTCTATCATTTCCTATTTGCCGGAGCGGACATACTTCCGCAAAAGCGAGAATGTGAAAAGTGCCATCGGCATGTTCCGTGATTTCTATAAGGATTTCGACGAAAAGAAAGCCATGGAAATGGCTATGGACTTAAAATTGGATTCCAAGCAGAAAATCGGCACCATGTCCAAAGGGATGCAGGAAAAATTGCAGCTGGTGTTCGTCATGAGCCGAAAAGCAAAGCTTTTTGTGCTGGATGAACCCATGGGCGGTGTAGACCCTACCACAAGGGATTATATCCTCACCACCATTTTGAATCAGTATACAGAAAACAGCTCCATTTTGCTTTCCACCCATTTGGTACACGATGTGGAGCAGATTTTTGACCGGGCTGTTTTTCTGAAACAGGGACGGGTCTTTTTGAATGAACAGGTGGATGTGCTCCGGGCGGAAACGGGCATGTCCGTTGACCAGTATTTCCGGGAGGTGTATCGCTGATGTTTGGAAAAGTCATGAAACAGGAATTGCGGGCAAACAGCCTGCTTTATGGTGTGGCAAGCGCCATTGCGCTGCTCTTTGCCTTTGCCACGGTCATGAACCGTACCAGAGGCACGGATGTTTCCTATCTGGTAAAGGCGCCCCTGCTGATTACTGGCTGTACCGTTGCCATTGTGGTGCTGGTGATGCTGTTTTTGATCCATACAGCCCTGCGGTATCAGAAAAGTATGTATGGCAATGAAGGGTATCTCACATTCAGCCTGCCTGTTTCCTCTGTGGAACTGGTGACAGGAAAATACGCAGCGGCTGCCCTTTGGGGCATCATCGTCTGTGTGCTTTGCGCGCTGCTGTGTTTTTCTATACTCTATGGAGCTGTTGCACCCTCTGGTACAGAATTGTTCTGGGCAGAAGTGGGAAAAGTCTGGGCAATGGATGGTATCCGCAGTTCTATGGTCCTCATTGCCGTTTCTCTGACACTGAGTATGCTGGAAACGGTAGCCATCCTCTATCTTGCCATTACATTGGCGCATCTGCCTTTTATCCGCAAAGGCAACGGTATTTTTGCCCTGATTTTCTTCTTTGGCATTAGTTTTGCAGAAGGAAAGGTTATGGAACTTATCCCCTCTCTGTCCACAGAATATATTGAACAGACCATGACAGCCATATTGGACAAGGCAGATTTGGACTTATTTTTCCAGGGCATCCGCAGCTTTTTGCTGCCTGCGGCAATCTCCACTGTTGTCATGTCTGTGGTCTATCTGGCTGTGACCATTCTTTTGGCTAGAAAATATACATCTATTCAGTAAAAAAAGGCGGCTGCGAAAACAGCCGCCTTTTCCTAAGGGGAAGAAGTAGAAAGAATGTGATTCTTTGGGGGAGAGATCACACTCTCCGCTATGAAGTATGTCCTTGAGAAAGGGTTTTATACCTGTTTTTGCAAAAAATTTTCTCTTTTATGTGCCTCAGGTCACAGAACAAGCCAATAATGATTATTATTTAAGAAATTTTATTGCAAAGAGTTTTTTTCTGTGATATACTGACATCAGAAATAAAAAAGAAATATTTGGATACAATAACAATAGATGTGTAAGGAGGAATTGATTATGTTAATGGTAAAATCTGATACATTCCAGAAAGAAGTTATGGAAAGCAACGTACCCGTATTGGTAGACTTTTTCGCTACATGGTGCGGTCCCTGCCAGATGATGGGTCCCGTACTGGAACAGCTCCAGGCAGAATACGGCGATAAAGCAAAAATCGTGAAAGTAGACATTGACCAGGCTATGGATCTGGCACAGAAATACCGTGTTATGAGCGTGCCTAACATGATTTTCTTCAAAGACGGTCAGGTGGCAGACAGCATCATCGGCGCAGTTCCCGCTTCCGTACTGAAAGAAAAAATGGATAAACTGGTGTAAAAAATGCCAATTGGAGGACATCTTCTCAGACAAGAGAGGACGTCCTCTTTTTTCTTTGGAAAAACCGACGGACTTGTGCGTTTTGACGTCTGTATGTATTGGTAAAAATACAAAAAACACAAATGTTATTTTGCAGACTACACAAAAAATATTGTATTTTTATAGAAACAAGCGTCATTCTTTCCATTGACTTGGGACTTTGAAAGTGGTATCTTTTACCCAACGATTCCAAATCGTCAAAGACAGAAAGAAGGAGATTTTTCATGAGCCGTGCGTTTTCCCATACAATGAAACAGGTCCTGCTCATTGGTGCTATTCTCATTGCGCTGCTGGTCATTTTGTGCCGCGTGAAGAAATAGTGCTGATTGTCATGGAAAAAAACACGATGCGTGGAAAAAGATTCGGTCTTTTTTCGGTGTAAACAGGTGGTTCTGGGCGGTCAGTCCGGGACCTTTTTATTTTTACAAAAGAAAAGGAGTGTACAAAGGAAAAAAGAAAATCATATGCCATAAGAGATGAGCCAATCCCAAGGGAGTGGAAGAATACAAAAAGAAACTTTCGGAAATTTACAAAAACATATTGGGGGGAACCAAATATGAAAACAAGAAGCGTGGGCATTGTGGGTGTCGGCCATGTAGGCGCCCATTGTGCATATAGTTTAGCAGTCCAGGGCATTGTGGACGAATTGGTATTGGTAGATGTGAAGGAACAGAAGGTCATCAGCGAGTGTCAGGACCTGCGGGACAGCGTATCCTATCTGCCCCATCGGGTAGAGGTCAGAGGCGGCACTTATGAAGACCTGAAGGACTGCGACATCGTTGTCATCAGTGTGGGCACCATCATGGGCGAAGACCATAGCCGTCTGGCAGAACTGAAACATTCTGTGGAATTGGTGAACAGCTTTGTGGGACGCATTGTGAAAGCCGGATTTGACGGTATATTCATCGTCATCACAAATCCCTGTGACATCATCGCCAGACAGGTGCAGAAGCTTTCCGGCTTCCCGGCATCTCGTGTATTTGCCACAGGCACCGGGCTGGACAGCGCCAGACTTAGAACCGTACTGGCAAGAGAAACCGGCATTGACCATAAATCACTGGTGGCTTACACCATGGGGGAACATGGCGATTCCCAGATGGTACCATGGTCCCATGTGACGGTCAATGGCAAACCGCTGGACCAGCTGGCAAAAGAAAATCCTAATAAATATCAGGTGGATAAAGAAGCTGTGCTCCATGAAACCATTGAAGGGGGCTGGGTCACCTTCGCCGGCAAAGGCGCCACAGAGTTTGGCATCTGCTCCACATTGGCACGACTGGTTTTCTGCGTATTCCACGACGAAAAAGCGGTTATGCCCGTCAGCACACAGCTGAATGGTCAGTATGGTCAGCATGACCTGTATATCAGCACTCCCTGCGTCATCGGCAAAGACGGCGTGGAAGAAGTGCTGGAATTAACATTAACACCGGAAGAAATGGCAGCATTTCAGCATTCCTGCGATGTAATTCGTACCAATATCGGTTACATCGAAGAAGCGTAATTGCCATTTTCTCAATACAACCTCCATTACAAAAGATAAAGCAAAGCAAAGAAACACAAAAGAAAAAAATTCAAAAAAGTACCAAAGAACAGCATGGAATATCTGCCATGCGAAAATCCAATGAAGTGGGCACTTTGCTGTATCTCCATACAGCAATTCCTCTTTCCAAAAGGCGGCATAGCCGCCTTTTTTATGCCTGTGGGGGACGTTGACAATGGACAAAAACCGTACTATAATGACACCAGAATGCAAAGGGAGCTTCTAAGGGAGGCTGAGAGGAAGGATACTTCGACCTTTACACCTGATTTGGATAATGCCAACGGAGGGAATGCAGGGTGCACAACTCACCAAAGAGCGTCAGAAACGAAGGATTTCCAAAAAGGAAATCCTTTTTTGTTTGCGCTCCTTTCGTTGGGAAGAAGAAAAAAGGAGGCATCAACAAATGGGTGGCAATAAGGATAATCATGTGTTGAAAATGGTGCTGACGGCAATATTCGCAGGTATGGGCTTTGCCCTGTCCTCTGTGGTATGGTTCCCTAATATGGCGCCGTTCCAGCACTTCATCAATGTATTGGCAGCGGTGTTCGTAGGACCTTACTGGGGATTTCTGGCAGCCCTCATCACCGGTATCCTGCGTATGATGACAGGGCGTACAGCGCTGGCAGTCATTGGGGCAGTCATCGGCGCGTTCCTGTCCGGTTTCCTGTATCGGAAATCCGGTCATAAGCTGTATATGGCAGTCATTGGGGAAATCTTCGGCACCGGCATTTTGAGCGCATTTGCGGCATATCCGGTGATGAAATACATCTATGGCATGGACTTGCAGACCCCTTGGGTCTATGTGCCGGCATTCGTGCCTTCTTCCGCTATGGGTGCTTTTCTGGCCGTACTGGTCATCACCCTTTTGAAACGTTCCGGCATGTTCGCAAGAATGATGGAAAAACTCAACCGTAAATAAAGGAGGTTCGTTTTCATGAAAACAGATATTTTGGCGTCTTTTCCCGCTATGATGGCAAATGTAAGGGAAAAAGAACCCATTGTGCAGGCAATCACCAACTTCGTCACAGTCAACGACTGTGCCAATATCATTTTAGCGGCAGGAGCTTCTCCCACCATGGCTCACGAAGTGGAGGAAGTGGCAGAAGTGGCTTCTGTGGTACAGGGTCTTGTGATGAATATGGGCACCATGGAGGACGTGGAAGCCATGCTGGTGGCAGGGAAAGCCGCTAACGAAGCAGGGGTTCCTGTGGTGCTGGACCCCGTTGCCGTAGGCGCCACCAGACTGCGCCGGGAAGGCGGCAAAAAGCTGCTGGAAAACGTGAAATTCTCCGTAATCCGCGGCAATACCTCCGAAATCAAACATCTGGCAGTGGGCACAGGTTCCACCCGTGGCGTTGACGCGGCGGAAGAAGATAAAATCACCGAGGACAACTACAAAGCCTTTGGGTATATGGCAAGAGAACTGGCACGGAAAACAGGGGCAGTCATTGCCATCTCCGGTGTCATTGACATTATCGCTTCTGCTGACCGTGTCTTTGCACTGAGAAACGGCGACGCTATGATGAGCCGTATCACTGGCAGCGGCTGTATGCTGACAGCCCTTTTGGGTGCCTTCTGCGGCGGCAATCCCGATCATATTCTGGAAGCCACCGTATGCGCCGTATCCCTTATGGGTGTCAGCGGTGAAATCGCCAGAGAAAAAACGGACGCACAGGGGGCAGGAACCCTCACATTCCGCACCCATCTGGTAGACCAGATTAGTTTGACAGACGCAGAAACATTACAGAAACGGACAAGACTGGAGGAATTGGAATTGGGAGAAAAAGCAACGAAAGAATCCATGAAAGTATACGCCATCACAGACCGTGCATGGCTGAACGGCAGAACACTCCATGATGTGACAGAAGAAGTGCTGGCAGCAGGGGCAACTTTCCTGCAGATTCGTGAAAAAGAACTGGATGAAGCAACATTCCTGGAAGAAGCCAAAGATTTGGCACAGCTGGCAAAGAAATATCATGTACCTTTTGTGGTAAACGATAACATCGACATTGCACTGGCTTGCGGGGCAGATGGTGTCCATGTGGGACAAAGCGACATCGTAGATAAAGATGTAAGAGCTATGATTGGCCCTGATAAGATTCTTGGTATTTCCGCAAACACTGTGGAAACAGCCGTAAAAGCACAGGAAAGCGGCGCAGACTACATCGGCGTAGGTGCTGTATTCCATACGGATACCAAAAAAGATGCCCAGTCCCTGACAAATGAGGAACTGTTGGCCATCTGCAAAGCTGTTACTATCCCTGTGGTTGCCATTGGCGGCATCAATGAAAATAACATCATGCAGCTCAAAGGCAGCGGTATCGACGGCGTTTCCGTGATCTCCGCTATTTTCGCTAAGGAACATCCCGGCGAAGCTACCAAAGTGCTGCTGAAAAAAGTAGAAGAAATGCTGGGCGAATAAGCCTGTCTGAAAAAGGAAGTGGCTCATATGTGTCACCTGACGCAGAAACGCAACAAAGCAGTTCTCCATGCAAAACCGATGTAAGCGACAGTTGCATGGAGGAAATGTCGCAGAAAGTCGGTTTTGCTGCTTGATTTGAATATCAAGGGGGAATCCGACCATGAAATATATCAACGCGTCAGACTTGCTGCCCCCTGCATTGGTGCAGACCTTGCAGGAATATGTCCAAGGCGGTTATGTTTATATCCCTGCCAGAGAACATAAGGGCTGGGGAGAGAAAAGCGGCAGCCGTGAGGCATTGGCACAGCGGAACGAAGAAATCCGCAGCCAAAAGCAGGCAGGGGCAACACTGGAAGCATTGGCAGAAACATACCATCTTTCCGTCTCTGCCATCCGAAAAATCATTTATCAGAAAGAGAAATAAGATAAAGCTGGAATCCTTGTAATCGTATGGGTTCCAGCTTTTTTTGTACCCAAAACACTGCCGAAGCGTTTGGTGGATTGCGGCAGAAGGGCAGGACTTTGTACAATCAATCCAGAAGGAGGCGATTGTATGAAAATCACCAAAGATGCCATGTATCCCCGTCCTGACGATACATGGACAATCTATCTGAAAAATGCCATCACGAACCCTGCCATTTCCGTGGGGGATTATACCATGTACCATGACTTTGTCTATGACCCCAGAGAATTTGAGAAGCATAATGTCCTTTACCAGTATCCCATCAATGGGGATAAGCTGAAAATCGGGAAATTCTGTTCCATTGCCTGCGGGGCAAAGTTCCTGTTCAATAGCGCCAATCATGCTTTGGGTTCCCTGTCCACCTATCCATTTCCCATATTTGCCGACGCTTGGGGGCTGGATTGGAAACGGGTCACAGAGGCATGGGACAACAAAGGGGATATTGTCATCGGAAATGATGTGTGGATTGGCTACGAAGCTGTCATACTGGCTGGGGTCACCATTGGAGATGGCGCCATCATCGGCACAAGGGCAGTGGTCACCAAAGATGTGCCGCCTTATACCATTGTGGGCGGTGTGCCCGCAAAGCCCATCCGCAAACGGTTTTCCGAAGAAACCATTGCCGTTTTGCAGGATTTGCGCTGGTGGGATTGGGAAGAAGAAAAAATTGCCCGCCATATCTGGGATATTCAGGCGGGAAATGTGGAAAAGCTGAAAGAAGCATAGAAAAAAAGAAAGCCAAAATTCTTATGATGACAAAGGATTTTGGCTTTCTGATTATATTTGATATGTTTTCCTATAAAGACGGGCGTCGCAATTTCCCTTCACATCAAGGGAAAGCTGCTGTTTTGTGCTCGCCAACGGTTCCAACAGGGGTGTTCCGAAGTTTCGGGTGGGTGTCGCTTACAAGGATGACTGCGCACGGTTGTGAAGTATGTGTGTGCAGTAAGCGAAGATTATTTGTTTCTATATCTGCTTTGTCAGATCAATTTGTATGCTTTTCCTTTAAGCGCTACAAAATATACAGCAAAAAATAAACGATGAAAAAACTGCCAAGAAATACGACGGAATGGACAAGGAGATTTCCTTCATCTCCAGTCTTGACACGCAGATATAAATCCGTCGCGGCACCTGCAATGAAGCTTATGACCAGTCTTGTTTTTTTTCGCATGATGAATTTCATAGTTTTCCCCCGAAATAATTGGTACGATTTCCCATGATTCTCTGGGATACAAAGGGAATGTTATCCCTCTGTTTTGCCTTACCGATTGACCATCAGTTTTTTCAGTGCGGCGTTGAGACCGTCAATGCTCAGGTCATACATATCAAAATCCTTGCGGATGATGTCATAGGTCTTTGCCCACCAGCCGCCCCAGTAGGGACGTTCGGAAGGGTTCAGCCATACCAGATGGGGATATTTTTCCCGGAATCTGGTGAGCCATTCAATGCCGGTGATGTTGTCACGGGCACCATAATTGTAATAGCTGGGGTCAAGGAGCTCGGAAGGCTCCATCTGGGCATCGCCAACGATGATGACCTTGTATTCGCTGCTGAGATTTTTCAGAATCCATTCCGTAGGAATCACAGATTTTGGACGCAGCTGCGGGTCTGTATAGATTTTGGAATAGATACAGTTGTGGAAATAGAACACCTGCAAATCCTTAAAGTGGTTGGACTTGCTCACTGCCTGGAACAGCATGGAGCACAGACGGCTGTAATAGTCCATAGAACCGCCGCTGTCCATGAGCAGCAATACTTTGACGGTGTTCTTTCTGGGACGGTCGTAAACCACTTTCAGCTTCCCTGCGTTGTCACAGGTTTCCCGAATGGTGCCGTCAATGTCAAATTCTGTTTTAGCCTCCTCAGCCTTGGCGGAAAACTGCCGCAGTCTGCGGAAAGCCATCTGGAACTGACGGGTATCCAGTGTGTTGTCCTGACGGAAATCACGGAATTTCCGTTCGCTGGCAACCTGAAAAGCACGGCGTTTGCCGCCTTCCCCGCCCACACGGATACCTCTGGGGCTGAAACCACTGTTGCCGAATACGGAAACACCGCCGGTGCCTACCCAGTAACTGCCGCCGTTGTGTTCTTCCTTCTGTTCTTCCAGTCGTTCCAAGAACATTTTCTGGATTTCTGCCTGAGAAATCCATTCATTCTGCATGGCACGCTCCATGTCGAACTGGTCGCCGGGTTTTTCCTTGGGATTTGTGAGCCAGTCCATGAGTTCTTTGGGCAGCTCCCCTTCAAATTCTACGCCTTTGAAAAATTCCAGAAATGCGCCGTCGAATTTGTCAAAATCCGCTTCGCTTTTCACCAGTACACTGCGGCACAGATAGTAAAATCCTGTGAAAGAGGACTGGTGCAGACCTTTATCCAGAGCTTCCATGAGGGTCATCCATTCATTCATGGATACCTTCAGCCCTCTGGAGCGCAGTAAATAGAAAAATGCCGTAAACATGGGATCACCTGCTTATCGTAAATAGCGGTTCAGTACGTCGATGTCTTCGTTCTTTTTCAGCAGAACCCCTGCAAAAGGAACTTCCTGACGGATTCTGTCTACGTCAACGCCGCCCAGCTGCAGGGCACGAATCCAGTCGATGACTTCGGATGTGCTGGGTTTTTTCTGAATCTGGTACAGACCACGAATCCAGTAGAATGTTTCCAGTACCTGTTCCAGCAGATGTTCTTCTACTTTGTCAAAGTGTACTTTGATGATTTCTTCCATCTGTTCCGCGTCAGGGAATTCGATGTAGTGGAAGATGCAGCGGCGCAGGAATGCGTCGGGCAGTTCTTTTTCCGCGTTGGATGTGATGATCACGATGGGACGCTGTTTTGCCTTTACGGTTTCCTTTGTTTCAGGGATATAGAATTCCATTTTATCCAGCTCCCACAACAGGTCGTTGGGGAATTCCAGATCGGCTTTGTCGATTTCGTCGATGAGGAGGATCACCTGCTCGTCAGAGGAGAAAGCTTCCCCAAGCTTGCCCATTTTTACGTATTTTGCGATGTCGTCTACGCCTTCGTTGCCGAACTGGCTGTCGTACAGACGCTGTACCACGTCATACACGTACAGACCGTCCTGAGCTTTTGTGGTGGATTTGATGTTCCAGATCACCAGTTTTTTGCCCAGTGCTTCGGAAATGGCTTCCGCCAGCATGGTTTTGCCTGTGCCGGGTTCCCCTTTGATCAGCAGGGGTTTTTGCAGCGCCATGGCAATATTGACAGAACGCATGAGTTCTTCACTTGCGACATAATTTTTGCTTCCTTGAAATGTTGCGGACATGAATTATCACCTTTCCTAGATAGATTATGGGTTATATTGTAAGAGAGCGGTACAGACCTTGTCAAGAAAAAAGCCCGTTATATGGGGCAAATCAGGGTTTTTCACAGAAAAAAGGAGGGCTTTTTTGAAAATTCTGCGCAAAACAGAAAAAGCCGGGATTGTATGTATTTCCATACTATTCCAGCTTTTTAGTCTGTTAGATTATGAATTGTTTTAGCGTACATCCAGCCCAGCCAATTTTGCCATTTCCAAAATGGACTGTTTGGATACTTTTTTGCCTTTGTAATCAATGAGATCATCCATGCTGCCTGTGAAAATATCGGCAGGTTCATACTTTTTCAAAATGATGGTGCTTTCTTCCACGAAGATCTCCAGGGAGTCTTTGATTTCGATTCCCATGTTTCGACGCAGCTCGATGGGCAGAACCACTCTTCCCAGTTCGTCTACTTTACGAACGATGCCTGTTGATTTCATCTGATTTCCTCCCTGTAAGACCAGTTGGTCTGATTTTTCTTAACAGAATATTAACACAGATCCATGCAAAATACAACAAAAATATCTTTTTTCACCCAAATTTTGGAAAAAAGGGATAGTTTTTCCCGCTCGTGCATAGATGTGAAAGAAGGGAAGGAGGGGAAAACATGCTGAATGTGATCTGGGGATTTTTCCTCATCGGCGGTATTTTGACGGGGGCGTTTCTGGGACGGATGGATCTGGTGACAAACGCGGTCATTGACGGCGGCAGGAATGCCGTGGAGCTTGCCTTTACCATGGCTGGGGTGGTGGCAGTTTGGTCAGGCATCTTGAAAATCGCCGAAAAAGGCGGCATGATTGACGCGCTGGCAGAGAAAATGGAGCCATTTCTGGATTTTCTGTTTCCTGAGGTGCCAAGGGGACATGCCGCAAGACGGTATATCTCCGCTAATTTTGCGGCGAACTTTCTGGGGCTTGGCTGGGCAGCCACGCCGGCAGGGCTTCTTGCTATGGAGGAATTGGCAAAGCTCAACGGCAAAACAGGACGTGCCAGCAATGCCATGTGTATGTTTCTGGTGGTGAATATGTCCTCTTTGCAGCTGGTGACAGTGAATATCCTTGCTTATCGGGCAGAATACGGCTCAGCGGCTCCGGCGGAAATTATGGGGGCAGGCATTGCTGCCACGCTGGGCACCACCCTTGTGGGTATCCTGCTGGCGAAGATACTGGAAGGGAGGGGAAAACATTGCGGTTTCTGATGGTGCTTTCGGACTTCATCATTCCTGTGACGGTGCTGTTTATTGTGGTTTTCGGCTCTCTCAAGCGGGTGAATCTTTATGAAACCTTTCTGGAAGGGGCGAAAGAAGGCTTACATACGGTGGTGAATATCCTGCCCACATTGCTGGGGCTTATGGTGGCAGTGGAAGTGCTCCGGGCAGGGGGACTCTTGGAACTTTTGACAAAATTGCTGGCACCGCTGGAACATCTGGTGGGATTTCCGGCGGAACTGGCACCTCTCACATTGGTGCGGCTGGTGTCCTCCTCGGCGGCAGTGGGGCTTTTAACGGAAATTTTTGCGGCTTACGGTCCCGATTCTTTTCTGGGGCGTTCTGCTTCGGTGATGATGTACTGCACGGAAACGGTGTTTTATACCATGAGCTTGTACTTCCTTTCTGTAGGCATCACCAAAACAAGACATACCCTGTTCTGCGCCCTTGCGGCAAACTTCACGGGGGTTGCCTTATCTTTGTTTCTGGTGGGGCAGCTTTTCGGGGCAGGCTGAAAAACAGGTTTGAAAAAATCCCTCTGGTGTTTTATAATAAAAATATCTATGTGCAAAAAACCTTGCAAAAGAGGGAAGGGACAGACATGAAGAAACACTTACTCTGCGCGGTGGTCATGGCGGCGCTGACACTTTCTGCCTGTGGGCAGGAAGAGGCAGTCTTTACACTGACAGCCGCTCAGCAGGAGCAATATACACAATTGATGGAAGAAGTGGCAGAGGAATATTACTGGGACTTTGACGGGGATAGTCTGCGATTTGCCGCAGGCGTGGTTCCAGAAAATACAGAGGAAAACGCGGATTTCTTTGCGGCTTGTGCGGAAACGGATTATAATATGACCAGTTATGCCGGCACAGAAGTGGTGGTGGGCACTGCCAATTTGATGCATTATAACGGGGATGCGGCAGGTCAGTTGATGTGTTATTTTTCCGGCAGCAGCCTTGTGGGCGTATGTTATCAGGGGGGATACGATAACAGCTGGTATAGCCTCAATGCCCGGAATCCTTACGAAGCAAACGGCAATTTCCAGTCTTATGAAAACTGGGAAGGTATGGGCACCAGTTTTTCCATGACACCGGCTTCTTTTCCCAAGGAAGGCTTCCTTTCCGCAGGGAAGGATAAGGACGGCAATGTGCTGACAGCATCTTTGCAGGATGGTGCCGTACAGGTTTATCGTTATCAGAAAGGCGCCCTGCGTCTGTGGCGGACACTGACATTCGGCAGTGGTCTGGAAGCTACATCTGCGACATTTTTTGACGGCGCAGAAGGCAGCGAACTGGCAGTGGTCCTTTCCAGCATCACCGAGGAAGGCAGCGGCGAGAGTGAACATGTTTTCACCCGTTCGGAAAAAATATTGTTCTATGATGCCAATATGCAGAAAACATCCGAGGAAATCCCGCTGGAATCCAGCGATGCCGGGGCTTTGGCAGCAGAAGGCAGTAAGCTGATACTTTCCGATGATAAGACCATACAGTATTATGAACGGGGAGAAGGCGGCTGGAGCAATACAGGCTTTACCCGTTTGAAACATAACGTAGATTACATCCATATCACCGATTTGGACGGCAACGGTGTGAAAGAATATCTCATGAGTGACGGTATGGATCTGTATCTCTATCAGAAAAACGACAATAACTTCCGCAAGATTTGGTCTACTCATCTGGGCGTGGAAAGCCTTTATGGTCCCATCACCAGCGGCGATTTGAATGGGGACGGTGTGAAAGAAGTCTATGTCTGCGATATGACAGGCACCACCATCCGTTATCTGCTGACAGAAAAAGGTCTGCGTTCCTCCAATGAGGACATTGTGTACGGACAGTGCATCTATCCCTACGATTTGAACAGCGATGGGCTGGATGATTACTGGCTGGTGACAGACATCGAGGAGCGGAATGGTTCTCTTTGCATGGCAGAACAGGCTGCGGAATAACATAAAGAGGAATTAACATGACAGAACAGGATTTGTATTATATGAAAGAAGCCCTGCTGGAAGGAGAAAAAGCTCTGGCAGAAGGGGAAGTGCCCATTGGCGCCGTTATGGTGCGGAATGGGGAAATCATTGCCCGTGGGCATAATATGCGCAATACGGCAAAAAATCCCCTGCGCCATGCGGAAATCGACGTCATCAATGAAGCGGCAGGCATCGTAGGGGATTGGCGGCTGGAAGACTGCACATTATATGTGACTGTAGAGCCTTGTCCTATGTGTGCCGGCGCTATCGTGCAGGCAAGGATTCCCCGTGTGGTATTCGGCACCAGAAACAGCAAGGCAGGCTGCGCCGGGTCTATTTTGGATTTGCTCAATGAGCCCCGCTTCAACCATCGGGTGGAAGTGGAGGAGGGGCTTTTGCAGCCGGAATGTAGCGAGATTATGAAGCGGTTTTTCCGCAGATTCCGCAAAAACAAAGCCGCGGAAGAAACGGCGGAAAAACAGCCGGAAACAGAAGCATAAAAAAGAAAAATCAAGGGTTTTTGCCGGAAATACGCCTTTTGGGAAATTTTCCATTGACAGAAAGCCCGTTGTTATGTATACTATAATGGCATTTTTGAAAACGGTAAAATTTCCGTGCTAGCCGGGGGATTAGCGGTACCCTGCACCCACAATCCGCTACAGTGGGGGTGACGTCTGCTTTCGGCACCGTCCAAAAATGGTCTGCCCTTTGGAAGGGGTGTTGAAGTTCAAGTCTTGCACAACAGGAGCCTGTGAACCGTGTCAGGGTCGGAAGGCAGCAGCACTAAGCAGTCAACTTCTCGTGTGTCGCAAGGTCGCTTGGATGGAGCTTCAGAAGGAGGTAACGCATGGTTGGCAGTGACAACAGCAGATGCACGGATTCCTATAAAAAAGAAAACCGAAAGAGATAATTCTCTTTCGGTTATTTTTTTACGTAAATTTCCAGTATTTTGTTGACGATTTCTTCCATTTGGGCAAATTCTTCGGGAGAAAGCCGTCCAAGGCGCTGGCAGAGGGCATCTGCCGGAGATGTTTCTATATCCCCAAAAAGAAGGGTGTCTGCGGAAACATGTAGCACCTGACAGATATTCTGAAGGGTTTCCATGGAAAGCCCTACGATACCTCGCTCAATGGCGGAAATATGCTTGGGGCCGAGATTCAAAAGTTCGGCGAAAGCCTCTTGGGTCAGACCTGCTTGTAAACGAGCTTTGCGAATACGGCTGCCCATTTGGATGTTAAGTTCTTTTTTCTGCTGCATGTTATCACCACCTATTACCATTAGTTTAGGGAATTGTATAGCAGTAATAAACATGGTAATATTATTACAAAATATCATTGTAATAATACGAATTGGAGTGGTGGTATTGGGTAGAAAGTGTTTTTTTATTGGACATAGAGATGCACCATTTGAAATATATGATGATTTATGTGATGTGATAGAGCAACATATTTCGAAGTTTGGGGTTACAGAATTTTATGTGGGAAACCATGGAAGTTTTGATTTTATGGCAGGAAGGGCTGTTGGTGTTTTTAAGAAAAAATATGCCAATATATCTTTATATTTATGTTTGGCATATTATCCAAAGAAAAAATTAGAATTGCCAGCATATTTTGATGGAAGTTATCTTCCAGAAGGTCAAGAAATGGTACCATATCGGGTTGCGATTCCGAGATTAAACAGATATATGATTGCACACAGTGATTTTGTGATTGCTTATGTGAAAAATATTACCGGAGGGGCGTATGTTTCATTAGAATATGCAGAAAAACTGCAAAAACAAGGAAAACTGCACGTTTGGAAACTGATTTAGAACATTTCCTTCGCCTTTTCATTTCCCCTGCCCTATGCTATACTGTATCTGTCCCTTTGGGACATTTCCGCCTGTTTTTCAGGCGTTATGAAGGAGGAATCGCCATGTCTTACACGGCGTTATACAGAAAATTCCGCCCCAACGTCTTTGCCGGCGTGGTGGGGCAGGATCATATTGTGAAAACACTGAAAAATCAGATGAAAACAGGGCGTGTGTCCCATGCCTATCTGTTCTGCGGCACCAGAGGCACCGGCAAAACATCCACAGCGAAAATTTTTGCCCGTGCCATCAACTGTCTGCATCCCACAGAAGATGGGGAGCCCTGTAACGAATGTAAAGTCTGTCAGGATATTCTGGCTGGGCGCAGCGTCAACGTCATGGAAATCGACGCCGCTTCCAACAACAGCGTCGACAACATCCGTGAAATCCGGGAAGAAGTGAAATATCCCCCCACAGAGGGCACATTCAAGGTCTATATCATCGACGAAGTGCATATGTTGTCCAACAGTGCTTTTAACGCATTGCTGAAAACATTGGAGGAACCCCCTGCACACGTTATCTTCATTCTGGCGACCACAGACCCTCAGAAAGTGCCTGCAACCATCCTTTCCCGTTGTCAGCGGTTCGACTTCCGTCGCATCACTGCTGATGATATTGCTCATACACTGATGAAATATCTGAACGAGGAGGGACTTGCGGCGACAGAAGATGCTCTGCGCTATGTGGCACAGCTGGCGGACGGCTCTCTCCGTGACTCTTTGAGTATTCTGGATCAGTGTCTTGCCTTTTACAGCGGCGAGGAAGTGACACTGGAAAAGGTGCAGGATGTAGTGGGTGCCGTTGACAAGACGGTATTCTTTGACATGACAGAAGCTTTGAAGCAGAAAGACGCTGCCAAAGCCATGGAATTGGTGGAGGAAATGCTGCTGGCAGGCCGTGACGTGAAGCAGTTTGTGACGGAGCTTTTGGTGCATCTGCGGAATTTGCTGGTCACATCCACGGTGCCCGACAATGCCCGTATTCTGGACTTGTCCGCGGAAAACGCCGCTCGTTTGCAGCAGCAGGCGAAAGGACTTTCTCCTGCGGAACTGACTTACTGGATTGGGCGTTTTTCCGGTTTGCAGAACGACATGAAATACGCTTCCAATGAGCGTATTTTGCTGGAAGTGGAAATCCTGCGCCTTTGCTCCACATGGGCAGATACGGATTTGACTGCCTTGGCGGCAAGACTGGCAGGATTGGAACGGAAAGTGGCAGAAGGTGTCACTGTTACCGTGACAGAACAGGTTTCTGACGGTGCTGTGAAAAAAGAAAAGCCCAAGGCAAAGCGGAAACCACCTGCGCTGCCGGAGGATAAGGAAAATCTCCAGAAAGAATGGCCTTTGCTCCGCAATGAAATCGGTGACCCCATTCTGAAAAGCAAGCTTTCCCGTGTGGAAATTGGCTTCAAAGAGGATGACAATGTGTATCTGGTCTGTGAATATGGCGCGTTGGCGGACATGGTACAGAAATATCTGCCGCAGATTACCGAGGAACTGGAAAAAGCAACAGGCAAGACTTTCCAGCTGCAAACATTGGAAAAAGCCGCTTACGACCAGTGGCGGGAAGCCAATTACGGCGCGGAGGAAGAAGCAGCATCTGATGAAAACGACCCCGAATGGGCAAGCATCATGAGCGGATATTTCCCCGAAGCGGATATGGAACCCTAAAAACACTTGCAGTTCCGGCACTTTTTATATAAAATAGAAACGATATGGTAAAAATCAAAACTTTTAGGAGGTTATGAAATATGGCAAGAGGCGGATTCCCCGGCATGGGCGGCATGAACATGAACAACCTGGTGAAACAGGCGCAGAAAATGCAGAAACAGATGGCTGCCATGCAGGAAGAACTCAACGAAAAAACACTGGAAATGACCAGCGGCGGCGGTGCTGTGAAAGTTGTCATCTCCGGCAAAAAAGAAATCAAAGAACTGAAAATCAACCCTGATGTAGTAGATCCCGATGATGTGGAAATGCTGGAAGACCTGATCCTGTCCGCAGTAAATGAAGCCATCCGTCAGGCAGACGAAATGTACAACAATGCCATGGGCAAACTGACAGGCGGCATGGGCATGGGCGGCATGTTCTAAGAAAAAGAGGGATACCATGAATTACTACGGAAATCCCATTACCAGACTCATTGAGCAGCTGGCAGGTCTGCCGGGCATCGGCGGCAAGTCAGCCCAGCGTCTGGCTTTTCATATCATCCATATGCCTGAGGAAAAAGTGGCAGCTCTTGCGGGTGCCATTCTGGAAGCGAAACAGCAGGTGCATTACTGTTCTGTCTGCTGTAATCTCACAGACGAGGACCCTTGTCCCGTCTGTGCCAATCCCAACCGGGATCACGGCACCATCATGGTGGTGGAAGACCCCAGAGATATGGCAGCTTATGAGCGCACCAGAGAATTCCATGGAGTATATCATGTACTCCACGGCGCCATTTCTCCCATGACAGGCGTAGGTCCCAATGACATCCGCATTGCGGAGCTGGTGAAGCGCATGGACGAGAATGTGAAGGAAGTTATCCTTGCCACCAACCCCAATGTGGAAGGGGAAGCAACGGCCATGTATATCAGCCGTCTGCTGAAACCCATGGGGGTCAAGGTAACACGTATTGCAAATGGCGTGCCTGTGGGCGGCGATTTGGAATATGTGGACGAAGTGACCCTTTCCCGGGCGCTGGAAGGCAGAAGGGAATTATAAGAAAACAAAAATCGGAAGCTCTTTAGGGGCTTCTTCATCAGAAAACAAAGAAAGCTGAAATCCTCATTATAACGAAGGATTTCAGCTTTCTGATTTTTACTGAGATTTTATTTGATATATTTTCTTAAGGGGAATCTGCTTTAGAGAGATTCCGGTTTTTCCTCGTCTGCCTGCTGTTTCTGCCACTGGGTATAGGCGTTGCCGAAGGCTTCCAGACTATCCAGTACGGGATAAAAAGCCTCCCCAATTTGGCTGACGCTGTATTCCACTTTCGGCGGCACACCGGGGTATTCTGTGCGGACAATAAGACCGCTGGCTTCCAGCAATTTCAGCTGTTTGGATAATGTGGCGTGGGTCATTTTGGGCATTTGCTTCTGTAACTGCCCAAAGCGTAGGGTTTGCCCGTGGAGCAGGTGCAGGATGAGGATGCTCCATTTGCCTGCCAGCAGTTTCTGGGCAGTGACAAAGGGACAGGGGATTTGTTTTTCTGGTTCCATGAGGATGCCTCCTTAGTATCTTTTCCTATACTAGGTATAGAAAAAAATCGTACTTGCGTTTTCTATCATAACAGAAGATAATGAAATGGTAAACGTAAAAAACAAAAGAAAGGCGGTAGAAGTATGAAAAATCCTGTAGAATATTTGAGAGAATGTAAAGTTTTTTATCTGGCAACATGTGAGCGCAACCAGCCCCGTGTACGTCCCTTCGGCGCTGTGGCTCTGTACCAGAATCACGTATATTTTATGACTGCAAATACTAAAAAAGTATATCGCCAGTTGAAAGAAAACCCTCTGGCAGAAGTATGTGCCATGCATCCCGACGGCACATGGATTCGCATCAACGGCAATGTAATTTGGGATAACAGCCGGGAAGCAAAAGTGGCTATGCTGGAACAGAATCCCGACCTGCGCAGCATGTATAGCGAAGACGACGGCAAAATGGAAGTCTTTTATCTGGAAGGCGGCAGTGTGACAATCGATTCCTTTACAGCCCCTCAGGAATCCATGGCACTGTAATAGATTTCTCATCAACGATAAAAACCGGAAGCTCTTAGGGGCTTCCGGTTTTTTGATACGATCAATTATTTTGTTTCTTTTTCCCGAAACGAGGGAAGATTTCAAAGGCTTTGTAAGGCAATACCAGAATGATCAGGGAACCGATGGCAATGGCGCCGGAGAGTTTGAACCCTGTCAGAGCATTGGAATAAGTGGAAAGGATATTGCCTTTGATGGCAGCCTGCATGGTGTTGTAAACGGCAGCACCGGGCACCAGTGACAGTACGCCGGGAATCTGGTACAGGATGGAAGGTTCCTGTCTGTGGTAGGAAAGGAACCGCGCTGTGGCAGTGATTGCCATGGTAGCAATGAGGGTAGCCGTTGTGGCGCTTTCCGTATAGGAAAAGACAAGCATATATACAAACCAGGACAAAAAGCCATTGATGCCGCTGTAAAGCAGTTCCCTTCTAGGGGCGTTGCAGATGATGGAATAGCCCCAACTGCCTACAAAGGAAAAGGCTGCCTGAAATACAATCATTTTCAATGTGATGTCTGTCATAATAACCTCCTGCACATCTTAAAAATTGGGGAAGATACTCAAAGCCATAGCGACGCCGGCGGCGATGGCACAGGCAATGAGGAAGGCTTCCATCAGTTTGGCATTGCCGCTGATGAAATTGCCCTCCAAAAGGTCACGGATACCTTTTGTCAGGGTAATGCCCGGCAGTATGGGCATGATGCTGCCGACGATCATCATATCGATCTGGGTGAAAGGCAGAATCAAATGGAACAGGCAGGCCAGTAACCCTGTCAGCAGACCGCCGATAAAGGAACTGAAAAAGTAAGATGTTTTTCGTTTGCTCATGATGTATGTCATAATGCCCAGAAGGGTGCCGATGAAAAAGGCGGCGACGCCGTCCCAGAAGGTGCCGTTGTATACCATGGTCAGACCGCCGGACGTGAGGGCATAGCCCAAAATCCGCTGCCATGGCGCAAAAGACGGGGCGTAGTGGATTTCCAGCACTTTTTGTGTGGCTTCTTCCAAGGTGATTTTCCCAGCGACAAAAGAGCGGCTCATGTTGTTGACGGCACAGATTTTCTCAAAATTAACGGAGCGGTCACTCACCCCTCTTGCCATGGAAAGGGGCCCCTTTTCTTCACGGGGCAGGCTCACAATGAGCATGGTAGACAGCGCCAGGGCTTCTACGTGTTTTCGTCCGCTGACGGAAAGAATACGCAGCATGGTATCCTGTACGCGGTATGTTTCCGCGCCAGATGTCATCATGATCTCACCGGCGTCCAGTGCCAGATTCAGCAGCTTGGTATCGTCGTCCATTACCTTTTACCTCCAAACATTGTAAATTTCGTTGTTGTCATACTAAGTGTATTCTTTTTTTGCAAAATGTAAAGGGAATTTTCTGTAAAATTATTTCGCCTGCGAACTATTTTTTTTGTGCGAAAGTGTGAAAAAAGGGATGGTGTATACAAAAAAGTCATTTACATTGCTTTTCTTTTGTACTATAATAAAGAAAATGAATACAAAGCTGGGGGTGCCGACGCTGAGCGGCTGAGAGGAATGCAGATTCCAACCCTTTGAACTTGATGTGGTTAGTACCATCGGAGGGAAGCAATACAAGATGATATGGAAATTATAAGATTCTTTCCTTCTAAGAGGGAAAGAATTTTTTTTGTGGAAAAAAGGAGGAACATGGACATGAAATTGACAGAACGTCTTTATAAAAGTGTGGAAGATATCTGGATGGGTTATTTAGACCAGCCTTTCGTAAAAGAACTGGCAGAAGGCACACTGGATGTGGAAAAATTCCGTTTTTACATGATTCAGGATTACCGTTATCTGCTGCAATATGCCAAAGTGTTCGCTTTCGGCGTTATCAAGACAGAAGACCCGGAACTGATGCGCCGCTTTGCCGGTATGGTGCATGACGTACTGGACGGGGAAATGAACGTACATAAGACTTACATGGCAAGACTGGGCATCACCGAGGAAGAAGTGGCAAAGACCCCTTCCGCTTTGACAAACCAGTCCTATACCTCCTATATGCTGGATGTGGCAAACAAAGGCGGCCCGCTGGAGATCCTCATGGCAGTGCTGGCTTGCGCATGGAGCTATCAGGTCATTGGGGAACACCATGTGAAGGTGCCCGGCGCTGTGGAACATCCTCTTTACGGCGAATGGGTACAGGGCTACAGCAGCAAGGAATATGCGGACAGCACCAAAGAAATCATTGACTGCGTAGACGCTCTGGGCGAAAACATCACTCCCGAACAGGAAGCATATCTGACTGATATTTTCGTAAAATGCAGCCGCTATGAAAAACTGTTCTGGGATATGGCTTATGCCATGGAGATGTAAAGAAGGAGAGCGAAAGAAGTTATGCTGCAATTTGAAAATGTATCCTTCCGTTATGCCGAAGACGACTTCGACATGATGCGGAATTTGAATTTTCAGGTGGAGGACAGGGAATTCGTGTCCATCATCGGCGCCAGCGGCTGCGGCAAAAGCACTATTTTCCGCCTTATCAACGGTCTGGAAAAGTTACAGCAGGGTCGGATACTGGTGGATGGTCGCCCTGTGCAGGAACTGAAAAACTACAGTGCTTTTATGCCTCAGAAAGACCTGCTGTTCCCTTGGCGCACCATTGAAAAGAATATCTGCCTGCCTATGGAACTGGCGAAAGTTCCCAAGGCGGAACAGGAAAAACGCTGCAAAGAAGTGCTGGAACAGGTGGGACTGTCTGAATACGCCAAAAAGTACCCCAAAGACCTGTCCGGCGGTATGAAGCAGAGGGTAGCCTTTGCCCGTACATTGCTGTCCGGCGCGGATATGCTGCTGTTGGACGAGCCTTTCAGCGCATTGGACTATCTGACCCGTGTAGATATGCAGGAATGGCTGCTGCATCAGTGGGAGCATTATCATAAGACCATACTGTTCATCACCCACGACGTAGAGGAAGCCATTTTCCTTTCCAAAACCATTTTTATCATTCAGGACAGACCTTTCTCCCAGATGGAACGGGTGGAAGTGCCCCTGTCTTATCCCCGCAATCGTGAGGATTTGAAACGTCCTGATATTGTGGAACTGAAAGAAACCCTCATTGAAAAACTCAGAAGGAGCGTGATGAATCCATGAAAAAACATCTGCCTTCTGTGATTCTGGCTGTGGTTCTGCTGCTGCTGTGGCAGGGCATTGCCATGATTATTGACGCGGCTTATATCCTGCCGTCACCCACACAGATTTGTGTGCGGCTGTGGGAGCTGCGAGAACCCCTGTTTTTGGTGCATCTGCCTGCAACCATGAAGGTCACAGCCATTGGGCTTTTGATTTCCATTGTGCTGGGGATTCTGCTGGCAGTTGCCATGGATGCCAATGAAAAAGTGGAACGGGCACTGTATCCCGTTATCGTGGCATCCCAGACCATCCCTACCACAGCCATCGCACCTTTGTTCATCCTCTGGTTTGGTTATTCCATCTGGAGCAAGGTGCTGGTAACCATTTTGATCACCTTTTTCCCCATTGCCATTACCGTCTTTGACGGCTTCAAAGCCACCAAACGGGAAATGGAAGAATTATTGCAGACTTACGGCGCCACAAAAGCCGATATTTTCTGGAAGCTGAAACTGCCTACGGCTCTGCCCAACTTTTTCTCCGCCATCAAAATGGCCATCCCCCTCAGCGTCATCGGGGCTGCCATTGCCGAATGGCTGGGAGCGCAGGAAGGTCTGGGCTACTTCAGCAAACGTATGATGACACAGTTGGACGGCGCAGGCGTTTTCGCGCCTGTGGTGCTGTTGTCCATAACGGCTATGCTTGCCGTTGGGATCATTACCGTCTTGGAATATCGTTTTATCAAATGGAGAAAGGAGATCTAAGTGATGAAAAAGAAATTGTTTGCAGTGCTCATGGCAGCAGCCATGGTATTTGGCATGACAGCCTGCGGAAGTGGAGAATCCGCAGACACCACAGCCGAAACCACTGGCGACGAAGCCCAGCTGGAGGATTTTTCCATTGTGCTGGACTGGTACCCCAATGCGGTACACGCCTTCCTGTATGATGCCATTGAAAAAGGCTACTTTGCAGAAGAAGGTCTGAATCTGGTAATCCAGTTCCCTGCCAACACCAATGACGGCATTTCCCTGCCTGCTGCTGGCAAAGCGGATGCCGGTGTGTACTACATGCAGGATGCCATCATGACTTCCTGTGAGGAAAATGTGCCCATCGTTTCCATCGGTGCGGTGACACAGAAATCCATGAACGTTGTCATTTCCCTGAAAGACAGCGGCATCACTGAAGCAAAAGATCTGGCTGGCAAGAAGATCGGCTATGCAGGCACTGTCCTGTCTGAAGCACAGATTCAGGCAATGCTGCAGAATGCAGGTCTGACTGCTGACGACTGCGAATGCATCGACGTTGGTTTCGACCTGATGTCTGCACTGACAACCGGTCAGGTAGACGCTACCATCGGTAACATGGTCAACCACGAAGTGCCGCAGATGGAAGAACAGGGCTTTGAAGTAAATTACTTCTATCCCACAGACTTTGGCGTACCTCAGGGCTATGAACTGGTATTTTTGGCAAACAAAGACGCTGTAGCGGAAAATCCCGAAAAATATCAGGGCTTCCTGCGCGCTTGCCAGAAAGGCTTTGAAGACATGAAGAACAACCCTGACGAAGTGCTGCAGATTCTGCTGGACAACCAGAACGAAGCAAACTTCCCTCTGTCTGAAAACGTAGAAAGACAGAGTATGGAAATCCTGCTGCCCGATATGGAAACAGAATCCGCGCCTTTCCTGCATCAGGAAGTATCCGTATGGCAGGAAAACGCTGACTGGATGTATGAAGTTGGCGTGCTCACAAAAGAAGCCGATGTCAGCGGACTGGTAGTAAATCTGCTGGAAGACGCAGAGGCATAAATATTGATTTAAAAAAGAATTGCCGGAATCCTTTGAAAGGGCTCCGGCTCTTTTTTTGTACCTTTTTGCGATTTCTCCCGCATTGAAAAACCCCTGTTTTCCGGGTATAATGAAAAGAAAACCCTAAAGGAGGCGGGGCTATGCGTGCCCTCATCACCGGAGCCACCAGTGGCATCGGCAAGGCTTTTGCCCTGCTTTTGAGCCAGAGGGGCTTTGACCTGATCTTAGCCAGTCGGAATACGGCAAAAATGCGGAAATTACAGAAAATACTGCCTACCCATGTGGATATTGTTACCGTGGACTTGACAAAAGAAGCGGACTGCTATCATTTGTACAAAACCGTGAAAGATATGCCCATTGACCTTGTCATCAATAACGCAGGCATGGGAGCCGTAGGGCAGTTTGCCGAAATCCCGCTGGAAAAGGAACTGGATATGCTGAATCTCAACGTCCGGGCGGTACATATCCTCACAAAGCTGTTTTTGCAGGATTTTGTCCGCCGGGATTATGGATATATTTTGAATGTGGCGTCGTCGGCTGGGTTTATAGCAGGACCCCTTATGGCGTCATACTACGCTGGAAAGAATTATGTGCTGCGGCTGACGCAGGCAGTGGCAGAAGAACTGCGGCAGGAAGGCAGTCGGGTAATGGTGTCTGCCCTTTGCCCGGGACCTGTGGATACGGACTTTAACCGCAACGCCAATGCCAAGTCTGCTGTGAAGGGTATTTCGCCCAAGAAAGCGGCAGCGGCGGGACTGAAAGGCGTATTTGCCGGAAAAACGGTGATACTGCCTGACGGCGGTACCTACGCCACAAGACTCATGCAGCGGATATTGCCGGAAAAATGCCTGCTGCCTTTGACCTACGCCATCCAAAAGCGAAAAGAGGACGAACATGGAACTTGATTTACATGGACAGATCAAAAAACGAAAAGGCTGGCAGAAAGTGATTCTGCTGACCATACAGGGGTATTTTGACAATAAGGTGGGGCGCAACGCTGCCGCCATGACATACTACCTCTTGTTTGCCATGTTTCCGTTTTTTATTTTTGTGACTTCGCTTTTGGGGCTTCTGCACCTGCCTACATTGACATTGGATGGACAGATCACCCGTTTCCTGCCGGAAGATGTGGTGGCGTTTCTGAATCTTGCCATTGAGCATATCACAAAGAGCAGCAACAATGCTTTGCTGACATTCGGGTTGGTGTTCTCTGTGTGGTTCCCTCTCCGGGCAGTTTCTAACCTCATGGAAGCCATCAATGATATTTACGGCGAAGAAAAATCTGGCAGCCATTCCATCCGCACTGCCATTTTGACAGCCTTGACCATTGTGCTCACTCCTGCCATGCTGCTGCTTTTGCTGCTGGGGGAAAGGGTGCTGGGATTTGTAGGGGAATATATCCCCATTTCTGCGGAATTCATCACTGGATGGAGCCGTATGCGTTTTGTACCCATGGCGGCAGCGCTGCTGTTTATGCTGTCGGCGGTGTATTTCTTCTCGCCGTCAAAAATACAGAAAGTGCGGTATATCCTGCCGGGAGCGGTGTTATCCATGGGTGTGTGGATGTTCTTTTCCCTGATATTTTCCTACTATGTGGACCACATGGGACGGTATTCCATCATTTATGGCTCCATCGGGGTCATCATCGCCTTGTTGGTGTGGATGGACTGGAGTATGATTGCTATGCTCATGGGTGCAGTGTTTAACGTGGCGCTGAAAGAAACCTATGATAAACCAAAAGAAATGGAAATAGAAATCAAAATATAAAAAACCGGAAATTCCAACCATATGGAACTTCCGGTTTTGTTTTTGTCAGAACTGGATGATGTCCTGATATTCTTCCTCTGTCAGCTTGCCCAGAGCCAGATAACGCAGCAGCTGGTCTTTGCGGACATAACCCAGTTTGTATTTTTTCTTCAGGATTTCGTACATCTCACATGCCTCCTTCCAGGATTGCCAGTTCCAGGTCAGAAAGTCCCTGCATGATGATTTGCAGGTCTGTGTAAACAGGCTCCGGCTGTGGTTCATAGTCATAAATGAGCTGCTGTTCTTCGTTCAGCTTTAGATAAACCACAAAGCCTTCTTTCGGCTCGGGAAAAGGGGGCAGGGCAGTATCCAGCCAGATGGTGTTGTCTGAAAGACAGCTTTCTGCCGCTTCTTTGCTTACATAGAGGTTGTACCAGATGACGCGTCCGGTTTTGTCAAAATTGACTAACATGTTTATTCTCTCCTTTCGTTTAGGCTTCTTTGGTGTCGGTGTAGCCCAGTGAAAATTCATTCAGATACAGTGAAGAAGCAGAAGATGCATACCACATGAAGGTATAATCTATCCCGGCTATAACAGGGAATACCCATTCAAAAGTAGTAGGCTTTCCTTTATTGGAGGAATAGACGTAGTTGATATGGTAATAGCAAAAATCTTCCTGCTGGAGCCCTTTTGGTATGGAACTTCCAAGCTCACTTTGATCCGGCGCTTCCAGGATGGAAAGAGGCGCTTTGTGATAGATGTAAAATTCGCCGTTTGCTGTGTCTGAAGAGGTCCATTTTACATAGACTGTACCGTTCTTTTCTGCGCGAAAAGTGGTAATTTTTCCATAAAATGTGGTAGAGCCGGAAAGGTTGGGCTTCCAGTTCTGGATCTGTTTTTTGATTTCCGTTTTGGAATAACGGTAGAAATCCGCCTTTTCCTCCGGTTGGTTGCCCGGGTTCAGCAGCCCGAAAAGGGTGTCCTCTCCTTCGTCGCCGGGATTGCCGATTTTTTCGCTGACCCCTGCCATGTCCTGCTCCGCTTGATACAGCTGGGTGTCGATGGCATCCATGTTCTCGTTGAAGTCCGCCACGTCGTAATAGTCGTCGGTGCCGGGCTTGATGAGGTCATAATGCTCTGTGAATGTTGCCATTTGTGTTCTCTCCTTTCTCTTTGATTTTTGGTTACGCCCTAAGGGTAAAGGGTTCTAAGTCCCAAAAAGTCCCAACATGCAAAAAAATAAAAAGACATGTTCTCAAAATCTGAACTGCTCCAGATTGTGCGGACAGCACAAAAAGGCCTCTATGTAGGAAAATATGAAGTTTTAAGTGGAGAGGCGTCGCGTAAGCGGCGGCTCTCCGGTTTTTAACTGGATGCGCTCATGGTTGTAAAAATAAATATAACGGTCAATCATCTCGTTGGCTTCACAGAATGAAGCTGGTTTATGGCGGTAGATACACTCTGCCTTGAGAATGGAGAAAAAATTTTCTGCCATAGCGTTGTCATACGGGTTTGCTCGTCTTGACATGGAGGGCGTAATGTCATAAGATTTAATCAGGTTAAAGTACGCTTGTGAGGTATACTGAAATCCTTGGTCGCTGTGGAGCTGCAACTCCCCAGCGAC
>NZ_FRAH01000142.1 GCF_900142265.1 Anaerotignum lactatifermentans DSM 14214
AGGGCTTAGGTGGGTGTTTTTGTCTTTTTGAAACATAGCTGAAAGTATATCTTTCAATATTGTTTTTATCTTGACATATCACCGCTGGACTTTTCATTGTATTTATTCAAGCACAATGAGGATGAATTGTCAAGCAATGGGGAAGATCAGAGGGCTGGTATTTTGAAAAAAGCAGTGCTAAAATAGGAAATAGAAAATGGGAAAGGAAGGTGTTTATGATGACAGAAGAAGAAAAAATTTTTGCCGGAAAGATGTTTGACCCAAGAAAACAGGAATTAAAGGACATTAAGCATAAAGCCCATATTGCCTGTCAGAAATATAATACCATGGATGAATATGATCCTGAAAGAAGTCCCATCATTCAGGAGTTCATTGGAAAAATTGGGAAGGTGTACTATTTTCAGGGACCTATCCAGTTCAATTATGGCTCTCATACGTTTATTGGAGAGAATTTTTTTGCCAATTTTAATCTGACAGTCATGGACGATGCACGGATTTATATTGGGGATAATGTATGCTTTGGTCCCAATGTTTCCCTGATGGCAACGTCCCATCCACTGATTGCCCAGGAAAGAATGGGACTGGATGATGAGGGAAAAACCACTATGGCGGAATATGCCGATGAGATTCACATTGGGGATAATGTGTGGATCGCCTGCAATACCGTTGTCATTGGCGGTGTGCATATTGGGAATAATGTTGTCATTGGTGCAGGAAGCGTAGTTACAAAGGATATCCCTGATAATTATCTGGCTTACGGAAATCCCTGCAGACCCATTCGTCCCATTACAGAAGCTGACAGCAAAAAATCTTTGATTTTGCCAGAGGATATGGAACATTTTTCTTACAACCTGAAAAAATTCGAGAAATAAATATCATGAAAAAGACATGGAGAAAATGTCTTCTTTTCCCAATACTTGTCCGTTTTTATCATAGAAAAATTGTTTTTTGCATAGGATAGAACAAAAACGGAGGGAAGATTATGCAATTTTTCCGTGCGATTCATTTGAAGAAGAAGTATGTCATTTTAGGTGTATCAGTATTGGCTGCCATTGGCTTAGGTGCGCATTTTCTACCGCCTGTGGCAGAATACACTTCAGCGGTGCTGACGGCACAGACAAAACGGGAATTACCCATTTACTGTGTGCAGACAGATGAAAAAAAGGTGGCAATCAGTTTTGATGCTGCATGGGGTGCGGACGATACAGATGAGTTGCTACAGATTTTAGACGACAATGATGTGACGGCAACTTTTTTCCTTTGTGGGTATTGGGTGGATAAATATCCAGAAGAGGTGGAAAAAATTGCTGCCGCAGGTCATGATTTAGGCAATCACTCAGCAACGCATCCCCACATGAGCACTTTATCGTCAGAACAAATTACACAGGAATTGCAGGGATGCCATGAGGCAGTAAAAGAGTTAACGGGGATTGACATGAATTTATTCCGCCCACCATTTGGAGAATACAATGATAACGTTATCCGAACAGCAAAGGAAAATGGGTATTATTCTATCCAGTGGGATGTGGATAGTCTAGACTGGAAAGAACAGGGTGTCGAAGCGGAAATTAACCAAGTTCTGAATCATAAGCATTTAGGAAACGGTTCTATTCTGTTATTCCACAACGATGCAAAGTATACGCCCCAAGCATTGGATACCATTTTGAAAGGATTGAAAGAAAAAGGATATGACATTGTGCCTGTTTCTGAAATCATACATGCTGGTGAATATACTGTAGACCATGAAGGCAGACAGATCCCATCTGAAAGTTAATGCTAAGAAAAAATATAGAAAAAAGCCCCCCTTTTCTGCGTAGAGATGGGGGGCTTTCAATTAAGAGTAAATTAGGCAGAGCAGTTATCGTACGTCAAGTTAATGGCAGCGGAATTTCCACCGGTTTTGTTGGCTGAACTTTTCCGTCATAGACGGTCACAACAGAGAAATTCATGAGTTTGCCATCATTTGTCATAGCAAAGATATCTCCGCGTTCGCCGTCGATCCATGCAACGTTGTCAAGGATTTTTCTGCGATCGATTTCATAGGGAGAATCAAACCCGTCATTGATCCGAACGACATCATGATAGCCGCAGATAGATAGACTGCCATCTGTGCCAAAGGAAAAGACCGTATCGTCAATGGTCTGGATGTGGTCAATATTCTCTTGTAAAAGGACGGGCGGCGTAAGCTCCGGCTGATCGTTGGAAAAAGAAGAAATGTTGAATCCGCTGCCCCAAAGGGTGTTGTCCTGTTTTACGAAATACAGTGTTGCATAAAAGGGGCAATAATCTTTGACATTGTCTGAAATTTTTACGGGAAAAAGTACGGGTTCTGAATTTCCGGTGCAAAGCTGTCCAAATCGGTTATAACCCCAGCCCCATAAACTGCCGTCTTTTTTGATGGCGAAAGAAAGGTTGGTGTACATGTTGACGGAGGGTATGAAGAAAAGTCTGTAAATAAGATTCTTCTATGAT
>NZ_FRAH01000033.1 GCF_900142265.1 Anaerotignum lactatifermentans DSM 14214
ATGGGGACGTCTGGAACGGTCACGCAGGGAATCCCAAGAGCCATCATAGCGGTTTTTCCAGCGATAAATATACTGGCGGTTGGTCTTATATTTTACGGCCGCTTTGGTAACTCCATATCGTTCAGCGTATTTAATAAGTGATAGACGGTATCTCATATCTTGTGTTATACTTGCCATGCGAGGATGCTCCTTTATGTATTTTTGTTTTGTGGTGATTCAAATATAACACAAAGTGAGCCTATCCTCGCTTTTTAAATATTCAGTTGTAACACATGTATTGTAATCCTACAGTATTTTGAGTCTGCTTATGATGTTTTTTATTGCGTTTTATGAGAATTTGTGATATAATATTATAGATGTTTATCTGATGATACTGTTTTCGTTGATTCGTAAAGAACAGGTCGCTGGTTGTAGATAAGGATAGTCCATCAGATATGCCGGAATAACTCAGTCGGTAGAGTAACTGATTCGTAATCAGTAAGTCGCGTGTTCGAGTCACGTTTCCGGCTCTTTGCAAAAAAACGGTTAAAACCTTAGGTTTTAGCCGTTTTTTGCATGTCCAAAATTTTTCAGATGGATTCGGAAAACCTCGCTCCCTGTTTCTATATCGGTGGTCAGAAACCTTCTGATAAACTCCGTGGTCATGCCTTGTAAAAAGAGCTGTGCCACAGAAGAAAACAGAAAACGATGAAGGAACATTCTCTGGAAAGATTCCATTTTCTCCTGTCCAATGAGAACTTTTATTTTTTCCTCTGTTTGCCTGAGGTCTATGATGTCTACACTGGTTTCAGAGGAAAGTGTCTTTTTCTGTATGAAGTCTTGGAATGCCTGCTCCAATAAGGCGTCTGCATGGGATAATAGCCAGAGCATTTGTCTTGTATGAATTTCCTGACAAGAAAATGCTTGTTCTGCTTCTGCATCAGAAATGCTCTGCATTATGGCAGCCATGGCTTCTGAAACTTCATCCTGTAAGCTGACAAAATCAATCTGCGTAATCAAACGAAAGCAGAGAGAAAGATAATGATCCAGCAGGTATCCCTTCGTCCCAAGGCTTTCCTTTAGGTCTTGTGCTGACTGAAAGAATGTGGAGAATGTTGGTATGCTTTCGTCAGGTGAGGAGAGATATGCTTCGAAAATATCCATAAGATAACCACCTTTTCCAATTTAATATGCTTTGTGGTATATAAACTCTTATGGAATCAGAAGTCAAGTGATTTATTAGACCATTTCCCATTCTCCTGTAGTAGGATTTTTTGCAATCAGCAGTTTGTAATCATCATATAGCAGAACATAGATTTCCTTGCATTCGGGAGAGAGGGGAAGATCAAATTCATACTTTGCGCCTATGGAACCATTGATGCCGCCAAAAGCTGGATAAAATTGCAACTTCATTTTTTTAGGATCATCAGATACATCTTTGACAGTTCTGGTATAACCGACGGAACTTAAAACAAAAGTATAAACCGTTATTTGATCCTGCTTTTCCGATACCTTAAAATCTGATATCCCCACGTCTGTTGCTGGTATCAAACCAAGCCCAAAGTAATAGCCACCGCATAATAATAAAAGAATAACAACGATGATGCTCAATTTCTTTTTCATACAGAGTCCCCCTTTGATGTTTTTACTAGCCCTTTCATTTTTCATTTCATCTCTCCACACCTACATCATTCATCTGGAAATCTTGTTTTCACTTGAGCCGAGAATTTTATTTCTTTGAATCAAATAATTCTGCAATCATTAGGAATATACGAGTGTCACCAAAATAGAAAGCATACAAATTCCGAAAGTCAAACAGGACAGAAAGGTATATGTCATTACTTCGTTTTCTTCATCCTTTGATCTCACTGCAGAGATAAGAAATAATGGAAACGCAAAACCTGAAATGATCCCTGCAATCCAAAGAATCATCAGCATAATTGTTTTCCCCCTTAATTTGCATTATCTCTTCAGCCAGTCCTTAAATTCCTCCAGTGTCATCTCCCCACGATCACACAATTCCTTCTGCTGTCTTGCTTTCTCAGACCATGCGTAAAAATCCTCCTGAGAGATTTTTTTGCTCTTGATCCATGCGAAACGCTTCTTATATTCCCGTCTGTAAACTTTGAATATCTCATCATCCTTTTTCTTTCTTTCCCAAAGATAGGACGCCCCCAAATCTCTGCATGTCCTGCCCATGTCGTCAATGGGGCGGGAGCAGTATTCCGTATCGGTTCTGCCACGGATGGCAAAATATTTCTGGCAGTTCTTACATTTTCTGATGGGCTGTTCTCTCTTGATGCACTCCCGCAGGATATAATCAATGACATCATAAATACTTTCTGGATAAAGCACATCTGTAAAAGCCCGATCTTCCACCATTTCATATTTGATATTCAATTTCTGAAAGCGGAACAGTTTCAAAGAATCATCCTGATATTTCTTGAAATGGCTTGTCAGTCGTTCATTGACAGTCCCTTGAGATAAATCTCTGTCCAAACAGTTGTCAAAAATATCTCTGATCTGACGCTGTATCTCCACTGCTTCTGAAGGAATCCAAGTTAGTTGTTTTCTTGGCAGCAGGTCAATGATGTTTTTGAATTCCTGTTCTTCCGCCTGACGGAATCTCTTTTTCCAAACATGGTAAGTGATTTCGAAATAGGGGTGAACCGCTGCCATGTCATGGAGAAAGTCCAAAACGCTTCTGGTGTATTGGGCATCTTTTTTCTGGTAGAGATTTTCAATATCCCGTCCCAGTTGTTCAAATGCACCCATAAGGGGTTGGAAATCCACATACAGAAAATCGATCAGACTATCAGGAAACTGATATTCTTTTTTCAGCGCATATTCTTTTGTTTCTGTTACGAAGTTTTCCTGTCCCTCTAACAGATAGACTTTATATTGCAGATCATCAGCCATGGTCATTTTCCTTTCAAAATAAAAATTAGACAGAACTATAATATTATTATAAATGTGTCTTGACAAAAAAGCAATGGCGTGTTAAATTTTAGTTATAGACTTATAAAAATAATATTTTTGATAAGTCTAAAAATTTTTGAGATATCATTGAGGAGGTGGTGTTCCAATGCCCATATCAGATTCCCATAAAAATTTCATAGGAGAGGAGGTGTTATGGTGTTATGACGAAACCGCTTCAGGTCATGAGTGGCGAAGAACTCATGGATATGGATTACAAACCCATCAAGTTTGCAGTCAGAGAATTTCTCCCCCAAGGACTTGCCATACTTGCTGGTGCCCCTAAGACAGGGAAATCTTTTTTCGCTCTTTGGCTTTGTCTTTGCGTTGCGAAAGGGGAGCCTGTCTGGGACTGTGAAACGGCAAAAGGAACCGTATTATATCTCTGTTTGGAGGACAATCAATCCCGTCTGCAAAACAGAACCCTTACCATAACAGATGACGCGCCTGCGAATCTGTTTTTTTGTTGGGAAGCCGCTTGGCTTGGGGAAGGGCTGGAAGAACAGATTCGAAAGTTTTTATCAGAGCAGAAAGAAACAGTGCTTATTGTCATTGATACATTGCAGTGCATCAGAAAACAAAGTCTGGATTACAGTTATGGGACGGACTATAAAGACATCCAATCTCTGAAAAAGATTGCTGACGAATACCAGCTGACTATACTTCTGATTCATCACTTGCGGAAGCAGGAAAGCAAAGACGCATTCCATATGATTTCCGGCACGACAGGGTTGCAGGGGGCAGCCGATACCATTCTGGTGATGACAGAAAACAAAAGGGGCAGTGGTTCCGTGAAGCTATCTGTTCTGGGGAGAGATGTGGAACCACGGGAACTGAAACTAGAACGGGATGAAAACAGTATCTGGATGAAAAAAGAGGATTCATTGGAAAAGCAAAAAGAACCCGTCGACGAAATCGTTTCCATTGTGGATGGGTGCATGAAAAAACATATTTTTCTATCAGGCGAGCCAAGTGCATTGGCAGAGCTGTTCAGTAACGCTTCTGAAAAAACTATTTCCCATCTGACACTCTTGAAACGATTGAAGAAAAGCTCAGCGGAGCTTCTGCGTTTGGGTTATGCTTTCCATACCAGAAGAAGCGATGGCAAAAGAATCATGGAAATTTCAAAAATCACATGGCTGGAAGGAGAAAAGGAAAATGAAAATAGATTTCATCAGTGACGGTAGTCGGCAGAAAAATCCTTCTACTGCCCCTGCCAAAGAAAAAGACAAGAGATTGGAAAACCCTTTGAAATCAGGGAAAATGTGGGTTTTCCAAAGATGTAAAAACGAAAAAAGTGACGGTAGTGACGGTTTTTGGGTGGGTTGGCAAAAAACTGACCCTGCTGACCCTGTCAGAGAGAAGGAAAGCGTTTGTCGGCGACGTGACCGCCTGTGTGGCGATGAAAAACAGGAATAGGGGATGTGATCACCAGAGGAACAAAGGGGCAGCGTGAGGGATTTTTGGGGAAATGTTGAGAATTGACAGTGAATGGCTTTCTTTGACCCTGTTGTAAAGCCTATTGGAAGGGCGAAAAAAGATTGCTGGTTAAAGCGGCGGTGTCTTGTTCCGCCACGATTCTCTCCAATCCCCGCAGTGCGGAGATTGTTTGCCCCCAAAAGCTGATGTCAGAAAGAAGGCACAGACGTCGGAAGCGGCGCTTTCCAGTGGGAAAAACTGCCTTTTCCCTTAGAAACTACGGGCTTTGTGCCTGACGTCGGTACCGACATCAAGGAGAGATGGAAGGGGAAGATGATGATTGCAAAAGGAGAATACAAAACAGACATTTACTGTCCGGCTTTCGGAGGAAACAGCCAATCTTTGCATGGCTGGTATGGCAATGGATGACTGCCGGAGCCGGAATGAATTTATTGAAAAAGCCATCAGGTACTATGCTGGTTACCTTTCCGCAGAGAAAAACAAAGTGGTGTTGGGCGAGCAGATTCAGAAGGTGGTGGAGTCATCAGTGAAATCTTCGGAAAGCAGGCTCTCCAATCAGAGCTTTCGTATGGCTGTGGAGTTGGCAAAACTGCAGCGGATCATGGCTTTTTATTTTCAAATGGATGAAGAAACATTGACCGAGCTCCACCATCTATGCCAGCGAGAAGTAAAAAGTATGAACGGAACTTTGTCTCTGGAAGATATGATAAAGTAAAAAAATAGATGAAAGGATGGTGGCGAAGGCATGGCAAAAATCATTTTTACTGCACGATATGTGAAGAACATTTCCAAAGGACAAATGAAAAACTATGTAAAATACATCGCCACCAGACCAAATGCAGAAAGATATGCCCAGCCGATTTCTGATGAAGTTTCTACACTCCAAAGGGAATGGATCGCAAAAGAACTGAAAAAATTTCCGAAGCTGAAAGAAGAATGTGTTGCAGAATATCAGGCGTATAAAGAAAATCCGAGCTGTCAAACAGCGGAAGATCTCATTCATAAAATCGCTGAGGTGCAAATTTATCATGGAAATGATATGAAAAATTACGTGGGTTACTTAGCCAAACGCCCTCGGGCGGAGTTCACAGAGCAGGGGCATGCCCTGTGGAATGACAGAGATGAAAAGATTGATTTGCGGAAGGTACAGAGGGAAGCGGCGGAATATCCGGGACGTATCTGGAACTTTGTGGTTTCTCTGAAACGAGAGGATGCCCAGCGATTGGGCTATGATCATGCAAAGGTGTGGAGAAATCTGGTCACGCAAAAATCTTTGGCAATGGCGAAAGAAATGCGGATCAAGCCGGAAAATCTGGTTTGGTATGGTGCTTTCCATAACGAAGGTCACCACCCACATATCCATATCATGTGCTATTCGAAAGACCCAAAGGAGGGCTATCTGACGAAAAAAGGCATTGAAAATTTGAGAAGTGCCTTTGCTCATGAGATTTTCCATGATGAATTTTATCATCTCTATGGGCAGAAAGATGAGATGCGGAAATGGATTCGAGAGGAATGCAGAAACCTTTTGGAGCGTTCCTTGTCTTTGGAACACAAAGAAAATCCTTATGCACAGGCATTGCTATTTACCTTGGCAAAGAACTTGCAGACAGCAAAGCATAAAAAAGTCTACGTTCGTCTTGCCAAAGAGAATAAATTGCTGGTGGATGAAATCGTTTCGGAAATCAGTAAGGATGAAAAGATAGATTCCCTTTATCAGTCATGGCTGGATTTGAAAGACGAGGTCATATCTTTTTATGACGGCAAAGGCTACGCCAGACATTCTTTCTCTGAGGAGCCAGAGTTTCGGAACATCAAAAATCTGGTGCTGAAAACGGCGTTGGAAATCAGCAATATGCAGATGGAAAACCAACATCAAAAGCAAAATCAGATACAAAATGAAATCATCAGGAATCATTTGATACGGCTATTGAAAGAAGTCAGCAACATCGTTGTAGAAGATTATGAAAAACAGGATGCGGTCATCCAAACCGTTGACCGTAAACTGCGACAGAAAATTCAGGAGAAAAAAGAAGCCCATGGTATGAAAATGGGGTAATGCAGGAGGTGCTTTATGAGAAAGGTATCAAGGGTAATGAGTACCAAAGAAATCAGAGGGGTCAAATTTCATGTGGAAAGCTGCTTCAATGGAGAAAAAGATATCACCGAAAAAGTAGCGGATATGATCAAAAAAGATTTTGAATCTGGTGCATATGACGAACCAGAGGAAGAAGATTCAGTAGATTGGGGTATGGATTCGCCGGCTATGTAGGGATATGATGTTTGGCTGAAAGAAGGTGATTTTATGGAAAATATCGCTGCTGCAATTTACTGCAGACTCAGCCAGGATGACGGCAACGCCGGAGAATCCAACAGTATCCAGACACAGAAAGCACTGTTGAAACAGTACTGTGCAGAAAACAGAATCCCCATTGCAGGTGTTTATTGTGATGATGGATGGAGCGGAACAAACTTCGAAAGACCCCAGTTCAAACAGATGATGGCGGACATTGAAGCTGGAAAAATCAATGTGGTCATCGTCAAAGACCTTTCCAGATTCGGCAGAGAGTATGCCCAGATGGGGCTTTATATCGAACATTACTTCGAGGAGAAGGGTGTCCGCTTCATCTCCATCGCAGAAAATTATGATTCAAAAAATGGTTCGGATAACTTAGTCCTTCCGTTCACGAATGTTATCAATTCCTATTATACCAGACAGGTGTCAGCCAAAACAAAAGCTGCCCATAGAGCCAGAGCAAAGGAAGGGATGTACCTTGGTGCCCATGCACCATTCGGTTATGAGAAAGATCCACAGAATAGACATAAACTCATTGTCGATCCGCCGGCGGCTGAAGTGGTGCAAATGATATTCAGACTTTTCGCTGATGGCATCGGATATGGGAAGATGACAAAGATATTGCGGGAGCGAAAAATCTTGAATCCTCAGGCATATTTCAATCGGAACCATCCCGATTATTATGAAAGTGATTACTGGAGACAGGATTTTGACTGGCACGCATCAACCATACGCTCCATTCTGAATAATCCGGTCTATCTGGGAAAGGCAGTGTTTGGCAGGACAAGGACAAAGGGATTTTTCGATAAAAGGAGAGAGGAAACGCCGGAAAAAGATTGGATCGTATATAATAATGCGCATCAGGCTATCATTTCCGAAGAACTTTGGGACACGGTGCATCAGATGATGAAAGCCAAGAGAAGACCAAATGCCAAAGGGGAATTGCAGCCCTTCGCAGGATTGGTGAAGTGTGCTGACTGTGGTTCCTCGCTGAACGTCAGCTATGATGCCAAACGAGGCACTTATACAGGCTTTAGCTGCTGGGTCTATAGAAACTATGGTAAGGATCGATGTACCTCACATTACATCAGCTGGAAAGCGTTGTACCAAATCGTTCTGGAGGATATCCGTCGCCATGCAAGTAGGGCACAAAATGCGGAAGAACAGTATCTGGAAATGCTGGTGAAGATGAAAACAGACCAGCAGAAACAGGATGGGACGAAAATCAAAGTGGAATTGCAGCGAGTAGAAAGAAGATTATCAGAAATCACAGCAGTCATCAAACGATTATATGAAGACCTTGCCTTGGGCAGAATCAGCGATGAACGATATGAGGATATGTATCAGGGGCTTGATCAAGAGGAAAGAGAACTGAAAAGCAAGCAGGAAACGCTGAAAGAACAGTGGGAGAAAACCCAGGAAGTGTTCCAGAATGTGGAGAAGTTCATTCCTCTTATCAAGAAATATACGGATATACAGGAACTAAATGCCTACATACTCAATGAGCTCATCGAAAGGATTGTCGTCCATGAAAAGGTCATAGACGAGGATGGAAATAAGACTCAGAAAGTGGAGATTTACTATAAGTCCGTGGGGACTGCAGTGGAGTAAAAACGAAATGGGAATCAGCTGATTGGTGAATTGAAAAAGAACAGAAATATATGTGAATTTTCAAACATTCTTATGTTTGCTTTGTGATAAGCATTGTCTATGTATTTTAGTCACCTATATGTATGGTTTCTTTGAGTTCGGTTTTCGGAATTAGAAAATAATATAGAAAGTTGAGCGGGTAATATCTAAGATATGTTTTGTAATATTATATGAGAATAGATAATATATGTGCATTACACTATTTAAAAAGAAATTAATAGTAAAAAATAGATTGATAAGAATAAAAATATCATGTGTAAGTCAATTACATAAAAAAAACTTGACAATACAAATAAAAAATGATATACTCTAAGTAACAAATGAAAAGCCCTATATCTGAACGCTGGGTAAAGATATAGGGCTGGGCATCTTGCGACGCTCTTTCGCAAAAATAGTGTACCGCAAAATGTCTCATTTGTCAATAATATATGTAGGAGGATTTAACTATGGTTTACATTGATGCAGTACATTATGAAAAAGATTCATACGGTTATGAAGTTATTTCGCATTTGAAGTGGACAAACACTTTATCAGAACAAGCCACTCAAATTTGCACTAAACGTCAAATGATTGATTTTATTAACAAAAATCCGGGTTGTACAAAAACTAAATATTATAATTTGTGGAATGGTTGGACTGTAGGAGAAGATGTCAGAGTTGTGGAAAATTCTTACTTAAGAACAGATGCAAATGGCATCAAAGCTGACAATCTAGGCTCTCTTCCTCGATTCTGAATATTAGGTCAACAAAGCCCAGCATTTGTTGACCTTTTTTATAAGGGTGATTTTATGATAAGAAAATTGAAAGAGATAGCAGAAATTCGATTTTGCTTAGCTCAAAGGGTAATCTCTAATCAAAAGTATAAAGTGCTTACTCCCATTAAATTGCTAGAAAACAATGTAATAGATGGTTTTGTTTACGATGATAGAATTCGAGCAAATGATGATACAAAAGTTTGTAATGGAGATATTATTGTAAAAAGAATAAGTCCGGCATTCGTGAATTATATTGACAAAATCGAAAACAATATTTATGCTTCTGGAAATTTAATAATAATCTCAGCAATTTCTGTTGAACCGAAATATCTTGCTTATATTCTTAACAACGAGATCCCAAAGATTACGCAGTCATTGTCTGGTGCAAAAATCCCTGCTATTGGAAGAAGTGATTTAGAGGAAATACAAATACCGATTCTTCCGATAGAAAAGCAAAGGGCAATTGGTGATTTATGGCAAAAAAGTATTGAAGTTTATAAATTAAAAAGAAGATTGGATGAATTAGAACTTGTTAAAACAAAAAATCTGTTGAGCAAAGCTATAAACGGAGGGAAATAAAATGTCAACTAAAAAAACAACTTTTGAAGATATCAAAAATGCTTTGTGGGCTGGAGCAAATACATTTAGAGATAATATTGATGCTGCAAATTATAAAGATTATGTCCTGTCTATGCTATTTGTAAAATATTTAAGTGATACATTTGAGGAGAGTGTAGAAAATCTTAAGAAAGATTATGAAGGAATTCGTCTTGAAAGGCAAATATCTAATCTTCCTTTTGTTCTGAAAGAAGAGTATACCTTCAATTACTTGCTAAAGAACAAATATGCTGTAGACATAGGAACTAAAATCAGTGAGGCTTTGACTGGAATCGAGAGTTCAAACTCAATTTTGTCTGGGATTTTTAGAGGCATTGATTTTAACAGTGAGGCTAATTTAGGAAAGAAAGAGCAAAAAAATCCTCTTCTGAGAACATTACTTGAAGATTTTGCTGACTTGGATTTAAGACCTAGCCATATTGAGACAAAAGATAATGAAGTTCCGGCAGATGTTGTGGGCGATGCCTATGAATATATGATTGGTGAATTTGCAACTCTGGCAGGAAAGAAGGCAGGAAGTTTCTTTACACCGCAGCAAGTTTCAGAGGTTATGGCACAAATTGTTGCTCCACAGGAAAAAGACCGTGTGTATGATCCTACATGTGGATCTGGTTCTCTGCTTATTAGAGCGGCTAAAAAAGGTGGTCTTGATAAAGTTTCAATATACGGTCAGGAAGTAAATAACTCTGCTATTTCTATGGCAAGAATGAACATGTTTATTCATGATATAAAAGATGCTCATATTGCTTGGGGAGATACCCTCGCAAATCCTCAGCATCTTGATAGTGAAGGTAATCTCATGAAATTTGATTGTATCGTTGCCAATATGCCTTTTAGTAAAGATAAATGGGCAGAGGGTTTTAACCCTGGTGGAGAGGTTTCTGTTGATGAAGATGAGTCTAATAACAAATCAACTAAGAAGGGTAAGAAAAAAGAGTTTAAGATGGAACCGTCCCTTGACAGATATCATCGATTTGACTTAGGTGTACCGCCAGCAAGTAAAGGTGATTGGGCGTTTTTGCTCCATATGATTGCAAGTATGAGCGGAAACGGAAGAGTTGCAGCAGTTGCTCCTCACGGGGTTCTATTCAGAGGTGCATCTGAAGGACGAATTCGTCAGGCGGTAATTGAGAAAAATCTGATTGATGCTGTTATTGGGTTGCCAGAAAATCTGTTTTACGGTACTTCCATTCCTGCCTGCATTGTTGTATTTAAAAAAGGACGTACCACAACAGATATTCTTTTTGTCGATGCCTCTAAAGATTTTAAAAAAGAAAAAGCAAAAAATAAATTGCGTGACGGTTCAAATGGAGAACCAAACGATATCAAAAAAATAGTTGATACTTATAAAGCATTTGTAAACGGAGAAGAAGCAGAGCAAGAAAAATACAGTCATGTTGCAACCCTCAGAGAAATTCAGGAAAACGAGTATAATCTCAACATTCCTCGCTATGTTGATACTTTTGAGGAAGAGGAACTTATAGATTTGGAGAGCGTAAACAAGGAGATTGCAGACATCAAAACTCAGATTGCTTCCCTTGAAGAAGAAATGGCGAAATGTATGAAGGAGCTGGGTTTATGAGTGATCTTGTAAAGTATAGTGAAAAAACTTTCGAAAATATTAAGCATATCAACGAGTATGGGGAAGAATTTTGGTATGCAAGAGAACTGCAGTTTACGTTGGAATATTCTGAATGGCGTAATTTTAGTAATGTCATTGAGAAAGCACAAATTGCGTGTGAAACGAGTGGATTTGATGTACAGGACCATTTTGTTGGCGTCAACAAAATGGTTGAAATTGGCTCTGGCGCTGAGAGAAAAATCGATGATATCATGCTTTCCCGTTATGCGTGTTATCTGATAGTAATGAACGGAGATCCCAAAAAGGAAGTCATTGCCGTAGGTCAAACCTATTTTGCTGTTAAAACAAGACAGCAGGAAATGATTGATGATTTTGACATACTGACAGAAGAACAGCGTCGTTTAGCAATCCGAAATGAAATGATTAAACATAATAAATTGTTGGCAGATGCTGCGAATAAAGCAGGGGTTGTTGAGCCATTGGATTATGCAATTTTTCAAAACTATGGCTATAAAGGTCTTTACGGCGGAATGGATATGAAGGCAATTCATAAACATAAAGGATTGAGAAAGAGTCAGAAGATTTTAGACCATATGGGCAGTACGGAGCTTGCGGCTAATCTGTTCCGTGCCACGCAGACCGAAGAAAAACTCCGTCGTGAAAATATTAAAGGCAAAGAAAATGCAAATAAAACACACTACGAAGTAGGTGCAAAAGTTCGCAAAACTATTAAAGAGCTTGGCGGCACAATGCCAGAAGATTTGCCAACCCCTGATAAAAGCATAAAGCAGATTGAGCGTGAGATGGAAAAGAAAAAATTGAAGTAGGTGGAAGTATGACCGAAGAAATAAAACAAAGAATAGAAACTATAAAAGCCGGAAAAGTTCCTGACGGCTATAAAAGGACTGTTGTAGGCATTGTCCCAAATGAATGGGAAAATAAAAGACTGTCTGAATTGTTAAAGTTTCAGAATGGAGTTAATGCTGATAAAGAAAAGTACAATAGCGGAATCAAAATGATTAGTGTTATGGATATTTTGTCTAACAGACCTATATTTTATGATAATATCAGAGGACATGTGGATATAGACGAAAAGACTTTGAACAACTATAGTGTTACCTATGGTGATATTCTCTTTCAGAGAAGTTCTGAAACTGTTGAGGATGCAGGAAAATCGAATGTTTATATGGATGAAGAAAATATAGCTACTTACAGTGGATTTGTAATCAGAGGCAAAAAAGTCTCTGATTATAATCCATTTTATCTAAATGAGCTTCTCAAATCATCTAAAGTTCGACAACAGATTATAAAGTATTCAGCAGGATCACAGCATATTAATGTAAGCCAAGATTCACTTTCAAAGGTGAATGTATGTTTTACAAACAAATATGAGCAAAATCGTATTGCAGAAATCCTGTCTAAATGGGACAAAGTAATTGAGTTGCAGGAAAAACTGATTGAAAAGTTAGAATTGCAGAAAAAAGCTTTGATGCAGAGGTTGCTTACACCAAAGGAAGGCTGGAAGAAAGTTAAATTGGAAAGCGTTATACGCAAGCAGAAAGCTGTATTGGTTAATACGAATGAAAATGGAAAGAATCCAATAATTGACATGGATTATTTAATAAACAGTAGTTTCTGTAATTACACAAATGACGAGGGGATTCGTGCCGATTTAAATGATGTTCTTTTATTATGGGATGGCTCTGGAGCAGGAACTCCCATACACAAAGTTGAGGGTGTTGTAGGTTCAACTTTTGCTAAATTGACACCAAACCACGAAATATTTCCGAGTTTTTTATACTATTATCTTTTAAAAATTCAAGAGAGAAACAAATTATTGCGTGAAGGCTCTGGAGTTCCGCATATTCCAAAAGATTTCTTGAGAATGCAAACCATAAGTTTCCCGACAAAAACAAGTCAGAAAAATATTCTTAATATTTTGGAAAACTTTGATTTGCAAATAAATTATCACCATAAAAAACTAGAAGTATTGAAACAGCAACAAAAAGCAATGCAACAGTTGCTGATAACCGGAATTGTAAGAGTATAAGGAGGAAATAAAATGGCTAAAAACAAACCTTATGGTGATAATGCTCGTGTGGGAGCAGTAAAAAATAGGACACAGGTACACAACCCTAAAACTGGATTATGGGTAAAAAGAGACACTGAAACAGGAAGATTTATGGATGTAAAAACATCCTCCGATAAACCTTTTAAGGGCGTAACAAAAGAAAAATAAGTTCAGTAAAAGCCGGACTTTTCAGTCCGGCTATCACTGTTTATGTGGGAGGAATGGAGATATGCCAAATCATACAATATTTAACGAGCGTTTGGAATGTCAGGACAGGCTTATAAAACTTTTAATTAATATGGGTTATGATTATGTTTCGCGTAGTGAATCAGAAAATAAAAGAAGAAATTTGTCTTCTGTACTATTCGAAGATGAGTTGATTCGCTTTTTACAAAAACAAACCTATAAATACAATGGACACGAATTGCTTTTCTCGGGAGAATCCATAACAAAAGCAGTTAAAGGATTAGATGCTTCTCTTTTGCAAGGTCTTTCTATGGCAAGCAAAGAAATTTATAATCTTATTACTTTGGGAATCAGTTTGGAGGAAAATATTGCAATAGATAGTGATATTCCGGTAAAACAATCGTTTGACCTGCATTACATTGATTTTGAGCATCCTGCAAATAATATTTGGCAGGTAACAGAAGAATTCAGCGTTCAGCGTCCAAACGGAAGTTATGCTCGTCCTGATGTTGTATTAATGGTCAACGGTATTCCTTTTGTTGTAATCGAATGCAAAAAGTCCAGCATCGATGTTATGGAGGGCGTTCATCAAAATGTCCGCAATATGATGCCAGATTATATCCCTCAGCTGTTTAAATTTTCCCAACTTGTAATTGCGATGAACCCACAGAAAGTTCTTTACGGCACAGGTGGTACAACCTCTGACTATTTTGTAGAGTGGAGAGAAGATGAAGCCAAATGGCAGGATGAAACCTGCAGAAAATGTTCACCGGATGGTTCTATTTTGGAACAGGATAAAATTACGGTATCTTTGCTTAGCAAAGCAAGACTTCTTGATTTGGTTCAGAATTTTATACTTTTTGATAATAATATTAAGAAGATTGCAAGACATCAGCAATACTTTGCTATTCATAAATCTATGGACAGAATTAATGGCAAAGATGGAAGCGCTTCAAAAGGCGGCGTTATTTGGCATACACAAGGTAGCGGAAAATCTTTGACAATGGTTATGCTAGTTAAAAAAATTCAGGCTGAAAAAGGATATGAAAATCCCAGATTTATTATTGTTACAGACCGTATAAATCTTGATAAACAAATCCGTGATAATTTTGCTAATTCTCAAATGGCACCTGTCCGTGCTGCAACTGGAAAAGGTCTTAATTCCTTGTTAAAAAATAAAGATAATATAGTTATTACAACGCTAATCAACAAATTTGAAACAGTGTACAAAAATAAATATTTAGAGCCGGATAGTGATAAATTTTATGTATTGGTAGATGAGGCACATCGTTCGCAGTATAAGTCGATGTTTAACTATATGAAAGAAGTTTTGCCAAATGCAACGCTCATTGCATTTACTGGTACACCACTTATTGCAAAAGCAAAAAAGAATACATATAAAACTTTTGGTGATCCAATTCACAACTATACGATGAAACGAGCTATAGAAGATGGTATTACAGTTCCGCTTGTTTACGAAGGTCGCAAAGTAAAACAGGAAGAACCTGCATTGACAATCAACAACTATTTTGAAAGTTTGACTGAAGGTCTTCCGCAAGAACTTAAGGATAAACTTTCCGACAAGTTCAGCAGATTTAAAGCGATTTCAGAAGCCAGAAGCCGTATCAACTTAATAGGATTTGATATCGCAGATCATTTTAAAAGTTATTGTCTTCCTAAAGGTTTAAAGGCAATGGTTGTGTGTTCTTCACGAGCAGCGGCGGTTGAAATGTATGAAGTGTTAAAAGGTATGTCTGGAATTAATCCTCGTGTAGTAATTACATTTGGAGGCAAGAGAGAGGGGGATGATGATGAAACCACGAATGAATCAATCAAAAAAATAAAGGCATATCATCAGAAAATGGTAAAACCTTTATTTGGTGACAGCGATGAAAAATATGATGATCATGTTTGTGAAGATTTTAAAAATCCAGAAGGAGAAATCAATATGCTTATTGTCAAAGATAAGCTGTTGACCGGGTTCGATGCTCCTGTTGCTGGTGTTTTATATTTAGATAAGTCTATTCAACAACATTCCCTGTTACAGGCTATTGCAAGAGTTAATCGAGTTTATAAAGGAAAAGATTTCGGATTGATTGTAGATTATTGGGGTGTTTTTGGAAAGCTGAACAAAGCTATTGATATGTATGAAGACGCTGAGTCTGGAATGAATGGATTTGATAAATCCGATATTGAAGGAGCGATATTTGGTCCGATTGATGAGAAAAACAAATTGGCATCAGCGTATGCAAATTTAATTTCTATGTTTGAATCAGTTAAAGATTCCCAGTCCTCAGATGTTTGGCAAAAAAGTCTTGCTGATGAAAAAACAAGAAAAGATTTTTACAACAGACTTAAAGAGTTTGCTAATTTATTGAATTTAGCATTATCTAATCGAGATATATTTGTAGAGGTAGGCTTTGATTTAATCGAAAAATATCGCAAAGAGTATTTATTCTATAGAAAATTAAAAGATAGTGTTATGATGCGATATGATGATGAGGTTGATTTGTCCAAATATGAACAAGGAATAAAAAACCTAATTGACACTTTTGTAAATGCAACGGATATCATAACTGTAGTTAAGCCGGTTTCTATTGGTGATGAAAAAGCAATGAAAAAGCTTCTTGAGAAGATGGATTCAAATGAATCTCGAGCAGATGCAATAAAAACCAGAATGGAATCTAAACTGAACCAGATTAGATACGATGATCCCCTTTTGTTTGAGGAATTTTCTTCTAAAATTAAAAAGACCATTGATTTATATAATGAAACACGTGATGCAGATGCGTATTTAGAAAGTATGAAGATAATGGCTGATGATTTTAGAAGCGGAATCACATCGCAAGAATATCCATCTCAAATTGCTAATGATAGTGATTTAAAAGCTTTTTATGGTGTTGTTATTACCCAGCTTAAAAATAATGAAGAAGTAAAAGTCACGACTGATACTGAGGAAATTATTGCTAAGTATTCATTTAGGATTAAAAAGGTCATCAGTGATAATGCAAAACGAGACTGGAAACATAATGAGGTTGTCCATAAAACGATGCACAGAAATTTAGATGATTGTTTGTTTGATATGTTTGAAGAAATCGGCGTTGTCATTGATAAATCCAACATTGATTTGCTTGATTTAATTATTGATGAAACTATGAAAGTTGCGGTGGCAAGGTATTAATGAAAACTTATGTGCTAGACTTAGTATCACCATTTGACAGGACAACCGTATATATAGAACGTAAAAACATCAAAAACATTCATCTTAAAGTATTTAGAGATTTAAAAGTTGTTTTATCTGTACCAAACGAAGTAACGGACGAGTGGATTTCCTATTTCCTCAAGAAAAAATCAGGCTGGATTGAAAAACAATTACGAAAATACAAGCAATCAAGTGGCTATAATACCTTGATTGATATTAAAAGTGGAACGTCTACCCAATTATTAGGACAAGACCGAAGGATTATTAAAAAAATTTCTGATAGAAATTGTGTAATTGAAGAAGAAAAAAATATTATTGTTTATGCGAGTGAAAAGAGTAAAAAGCACCAACAAATTTTAGAAAGATGGTGGCGAGAAAAAGCATATGACATTTATATAAATGAAATGGACGAGATTTTTAATAGGATTTTTAGAAAATATGGTGTAGAAAAACCTACTATATATATCAGAAAAATGAAAACTTTATGGGGAAGTTGTACACCATCAAAAAACAAAATCACATTAAATGAGTATTTGCTAAAAGCTGATCTCCGTTGCATCCAATATGTTATTTTGCATGAATTGACGCATCTTCTTTATCCTTATCACAATAATGACTTTTATAATTTTTTGACTGTTCAAATGCCTGATTGGAAAGAAAGAAAAAAACAATTGGATTTAGAAGTAGTTCAAGGACTATAATTTAAAAACTAATTTTACTTGAATTGTTTATTTTGGAAAAACTTGAATAATAGTTAGGATAACAACAGATATGCTGTGTATAGAATAGTATAAAAACAGTAGTAGCGATTTTACGTAACCTCAAAATAGACATATATTAAATGAGATATTTATCAGTCCTTATCCGCGACCAGAGGTCGCGGATTCGCGTCACGTTTCAACCTTTTTATATCTATTTTTTCTAGGAGGAATATCCAAGGCATTTGAAAAAATACAGAAACAAAATTATTCTATTATGAATAAATTATTCTGAATAGAATAGCAATCAAAAACAAGATTATTCGAATTTGAATAATCTTGTTTTTTTATGTGCATTTTTACCGCATTTTTGGCATTTCTGGATTTGGCACAGATTTTGCTTTATATATGGTCAAAGAAATCAAAAGGAGTTGTGACCATGAATGCACTAGAAAACATCAAAATTTTGGATTTATCTGAAAAGCTAACCATCAGTTTAGCAACGTTGTATCTTTCATCTTATGGCGCGGAAGTAACAAAGGTGGAACGACCAAATGGCGGGGACAAAGTAAGGAGCTGGGAACCTGTCAAAAATGGCGATAGTCTGTATTTCAATTACCTGAATAGTGGGAAAAAGAGTATCACACTGGATATTGCTACAGCAGAAGGAGCGGAAATTTTGAAAAAGTTGCTTCCTTTCTATGATGTCATTTGTGTAGGTGCAGAAGCGGGCTATATGGAGTCATTAGGGCTTGGTTATGAGGATTTGAAAGCAATGAAACCCGATATTATTTATGCTTCCTATTCTTATTATGGAGAAACAGGACCTTATAAGAATAAGCCTGCCAGCTCTCTTACAGCCCAGGCAAAAGGTGTTGCCATGGATATGACTGGTGTTCATAACGAATATCCTGTTCAATCTGCACCATCCATTGCGGAACATTACAGTGCTGCATATTTTGCCACAGGCATTGTCATGGCGCTCATTGATCGGAACATCAGAGGCATTGGTCAGAAAGTAGATATCGCATTACTGGATTCTATTTATTCCTGCATTGAGGCTGCACCGGCGACTTATTCTACTGTAGGAGAAGTGCATAAGAGAAAAGGGAATTTTGATCCTTCTTGTGCGCCTTATGACACATTTGAAACATCCGATGGTTATGTGGCGGTGGGCGTCGCAACACAGAACCAATGGGAAAAATTCTGTGATGTATTGGATTTAGGTGATTTAAAAGAAGATCCAAGATTTATTGATAATGAAGGAAGAAGAACAGATTATATGAATATTCTTCGTCCCATTCTTGCAAAGCGGCTGTCTGTTTATACAAAAACAGAAGTAGAAAATAAATGCAGAACACAAGGCATTCCGTGCTGTGCGGTATTGACAATCCCTGAAATTACAGACTTGCCAAACACATTGGAAAACGGATATATGGTTTCTGTGAACAGCGAAAAATATGGTACGCTTCGTTATCCTTCCATTCCTTTTGTATTGGGCGATACCAAAGCAAAATCATTTGCCGACGCACCGGCTCTTGGAAAAGATACCAATGCTTGTATGGAAATGCTCGGTATAACAGAAAAAGATATTCACACACTGCAAGGCAAAAAAGTAATCTAAAAGGAGTTGTATCATATGGGATTTTTAGACGGAGTAAAAGTGGTTGACTTCACACATGCATATGCCGGTCCTTTCTGCTCATTATTTTTAGCGGATTATGGTGCGGAAGTCATTAAAATTGAGCGTGTTGACGGCGGGGATCAGGCAAGAACATGGGGACCATTTAAAAATGATTATAGTGCTTACTATGCTTCATTTAACAGAGGCAAAAAGAGTATTACATTGGACATCAAAAGCAAAGAAGGGCAGAAAATCATCTATGATTTGATTAAAGATGCGGACATTGTCTGTTCCAATTTCAAAGCAGGTACCTTGGAAAAATATGGTGTAGGCTACGAGCAGATGAAACAGGTAAAACCAGATATTATCTACGCTACTATTTCCGGCTTCGGAACAAAAGGCGAATTATCCAAATATCCGGCATATGACAATGTCATCCAAGCCATGAGCGGTATTATGGATGTGAACGGATTTGCTGATAAAGGTCCCACAAAAATTGGACCGGCAATCGGTGACAGTTATACAGGATTGCTGTTGTTACTGGGATTGATGATCGCTTTCCACCATAGACAGAAAACAGGAAAAGGTCAACAGATTGATGTTACGATGCTGGGGGCGCTGTTTGGACTTTTGGAATATCCCGTTTTGGAATATGCCAACAATGGCAAGGTAATCAGCCGTTCCGGAAACGCTAGTCATTACGTGGCTCCAAGCGATGTTTATCAAACAAAAGACGACTATATTGCCATTACTGTGAAAGACGACAGTCAGTGGAAAACATTCTGCAGTATCTTAGGATTGCCTGATACAGAAGAATATGCGATCAATGCACAGCGTTTGGACAACCAGGCAGAATTGAAAATTTTGATTGAAGAAAAATTGAAAGATTACACATCCAAAGAAGCGGAAGCTTTATTTGATGGTTCTTCCATCGCGGTCTCCTCTGTTATGGGCATCGCAGAATCTTTAGAAAACCCCCAATTGCTGGCGAGAGATATGGTTATTGAAGTGGAAGATCCCGTCATGGGACCTGTAAAACTGGTGGGAAATCCCATTCATTTGTCAGAAAACAAGCCTGTTACAAATATTCCTTCTCCAACATTGGGTGAACATACCGATGCGATTTTACAGCAGTTAGGTTATACGGAAGAAAAAATCAGTGCGTTAAAAGAAGCAAAGGTAATCTGATAGATAAGGGGGAGATTGTATGAATGAAAAGAAAAAACTCAATGAGAAATATGAAGTCGGATTGATGATCGTCAGCATTGTGATCATTCTTGCTTTGATGATTGGCATGACTTTGTATCCAGAAGCTAGAAAGGCAATTGGTGCGCAGGTTATGCATGCGTTGACATATACATTTGGCTCTGTGATGCAGTTCTTTACTGTCATTGTATTGATTTTTCTGGTAGCACTGGCTTTTTCCAAATACGGAAATATTCGTTTTGGCAACTGCAAACCGGAGTTTAAAACCATGAGCTGGGTAGCTATGATGTTTTTTACAGGTCTGGGTGCAGGAACTGTTTACTGGGCATTTTTGGAATGGGGATATCATTTTAATGCTGCACCTGCCTTAGCTGGTGCGCCCATTTCCGAAGCATATGCTTATGAATTATCCTTGACTTATGCGATTTTTGACTGGGGTCCGGCAGCTTGGGCATTGCTGTGTATTTTTGTACTGCCTTTCGCTTATCATTATTACATCAAGAAAGATAACGAACTGCGTTTCGGTGCTTTATGCAAATATTCTCTGGGAGAAAAAGCGGTAAACGGATGGTTTGGTAAAATTGTAAACTTTATTTTCATCTTTGCAGCCATTGGTTCTATTTGTATTTCTGCCGGTTCCTCTGCATCTACCATTGCGGCTGCCATTGCAGACTTGATTGGCATTTCCACATCCTTCACTTTGATGGTAATGGTATTGATTGGCACAGCCGTTCTGTATTCCATTTCCTCTCTGGTAGGGATTGAAAAAGGCATGCGAAAAATCAGTGACTGGAATGTTTATTTCTGTATTGCACTTTTGATTTTCATTTTTATCGCAGGCAATACACAGTTTATTCTGGATTCTTTGGTGAACTCCCTTGGTATTCTCTCAACAGAATTCGTCAGAATGACCCTTTGGACAGATCCCGTGACCAGAAGCGGCTATCCCCAGGACTGGACCGTATTTTATTTTGTATATTGGCTGGTATTTGGACCATTCACAGGTTTGTTTGTTGCAAAGATTTCCAAAGGCAGAACTGTCAGAGAAATCATCATCAATATGCTGATTACAGGTACTGCAGGCTTGTTCCTGTTCTTTGGCAGCGTAACAGCATTCCAGCAGGGATTGCGTATGGACGGCATTCTGGATGTACCTGCTATGCTGGCAAATGGTCAATCTGAAATGATTGCAACGGCTACCATCAATGCGCTGCCGTTCTCCAAAGTAGCGATGGTTCTGTATCTTGTTGTTATCATTCTGTTCTTAGCAACAACTTTGGATGCAACCTCTTTCACATTGTCCTCTACCATCACCAGAGTGCTGAAAAATGGGGAAGAACCCAATAAGAAATTGAAATTTGTATGGTGCCTGTTGTTAGTAGCAATTCCCATTGCCATTGCATATGCAGGTACGGATATTAACACCATTAAAGCCATTGTGCTTGCAACAGGTTTGCCTTTGATTATCATTCTGTTTATTATTTATCATGGTTTCCTGAGAGAAATGGTGAGAGATTTTGGTTCAAAATCGAAAGAAGAAATCATCAAAATGGGTAAACCGGAAGAATAAAAGCGGTTCCCCTGTCTTTGCGGCAGGGGAATTTTTGTATATCATTGGATGCTGCAAAATGAATGAAAAAAAGATATAATAGCAAATATGATATGCACGTAACCCCCAGTAGAATTTTCAGGAGTGAGAAACCATGAAAAAACAAAATCAATATCCCGTTGCAACAGAGGATTTATGGCAAATCATCGAAAATCTTCATGATGAAATTATGGTATACGACAATGACTACCATTTGGTTTTTGTAAATAAAGCGGCTGAAAGACATTATGGAAAAACAGCAGAGGAACTGATTGGGACGCATTTTTCACAATTGGATGAAACTTACTGGGGCAATTCCACATTACCTGAAGTATACGAAAAAAAGAAGATGGTCGCAAAAAGGCAGATTACAAATCTGGGACTGGACATCATCACCATCTCTGTTCCTATATTCGATGAACAGGGGAGTATCAAGTATGTAGCCCAAAATGTCAATGATATTTATAATTACAACAAAATGGGCAAAGCGGAAGAAGCTTTTCTGGAAATTACAGATGGAACAGAACCCCGGGAAGAAAGCTTTTTGTATGCCAGTGAGAATATGAAAAGCGTTATGGAAACCATTGAGAAGATCAAAAATGTCAAAAATCCATGTCTGATTCTGGGAGAAACGGGAACAGGCAAAACATTTCTGGCAAAATATATGCATCAGCAAAGTATCCGCAAACACAAACCTTTTGTTGCTGTTAATTGTGCCTGCATGAACCCAAACCTCATTGAATCCGAATTGTTTGGCTATAAAAAAGGGGCGTTTTCCGGCGCGAATACCGCAGGCAAAAAGGGGATTGTGGAAATTGCAGATGGCGGAACACTGTTTCTGGATGAAATATCGGAAATTCCCTATGATTTGCAGGGGAAACTGCTTCATTTTATTCAGGATCAGGAATTTATGGCACTGGGAAGCGAAAAGAAGCAGAAGGTGGATGTGAAAATTATTGCGGCAACCAATCGTAATCTGGCTGATATGGTAAAAGCCAAAACATTTCGGGAAGACTTGTATTATCGGCTCAATGTTTTTGAAGTTTCCATTCCGCCTTTGCGTGAGAGAAAAAATGATATCGAAGTCCTGATTCGACACTATTTGGAAAAATATAATGAATGTCATTTTCGAAATCACACCCTTTCCGAAGATGCTATGGAAATTCTGCTCCGCTATAAATGGCCTGGCAACGTACGGGAATTATCTCATGTCATGGAAAAAGTTGTGGTGCTGACAAACGGCAAAGAAATCAAAGCGGAAAATTTACCCAAAATGATTTTTGATATTGGGGAAAATAAATATGAAGAAAAACAGGATATAACTTCTGAAAAGAAAAGTCTGCGGGAAGCATTAGAAGATGTGGAGCGCAAAATGGTGCAGGAAGCTTATCAGAAATATCAAAACAGCGTGAAAGTTGCCCAGGCTTTAGGTGTCAGCCAGCCAACAGCATATCGACTGATTAAAAAATATATTCCTTAAATCATGGGAGGAATGGTAGTTTTTTAAAAAAAATTTCTGTGTCCGATTCCTTGTATACAGATACTATGAAAAAGCTTTTTTATGGAATTCTAAAACGGTAGAAAATTTGGTGTGTTCTTACAGCCGAATTTCCTACCGTTTTGTTTGAGACTTTTTTCAAAAAACTTGTAATGTTTTCAAGCTTCGATTGTTATTATAGTGAAAGGTGGTGAAAATGGGTGGACTTTGAAAGTGTATATCAACGATATTTCAAAGATGTTTTTCTATTTTTACGAAGTATATCGGCCAGCGAAGATTTGGCAGAAGAAATCACGCAGGAAACTTTTACAAAAGCACTGAAAGCAATTGATACTTTTGATGGCAGAAAAGATATACGCGCCTGGCTGTTTACCATTGCAAGGAATACATACTATACCCATTGTAAACGCCAGAAAATATATGTTGCAGAAGAGATAGAAAAGATGCCTCTTATCAGTCAGATATCTTTTACCAGTAAAATCGTGGATGAGGAAAGTGCGCTGCTTGTTCATCGTTTTCTTCATCACATGAGAGAGCCATATAAAGAGGTATTTACTTTGCACGTATTCGGGGAGCTTCCTTTTGAAAAGATTGCTGCGTTATTTGGAAAAACACCCAATTGGGCGCGTGTGACATTTTATCGTGCGAAAAAAGAGATTATCGAATATATGGAGGGGATAGAGAATGGAAAAAATCAGTTGTAGTATTGCGAAGGATTTATTGCCGTTATATATAGAAGGAATTCTGAGCGAAGAAACGACACAGGTTGTTGAGATGCATTTGCAGACTTGTGAGAATTGTAAAAAGGATTTTGAAATCATGCGTCAGGACTTTGTTTTTCCGTCTGCACCCAAAATTCAGGAAGAAAATGAAAAAATATTAAAAGAACTGAAGCATCAGCTAAAAATCAAGAGAATATTGACTGCGGTTGTGGCAGTTTTTGTAACCATTGCTGTTATCATATCAGGTTATATGGTATATACGAATGTGGGGGAGGTATATGATTTTTTCACGGAAGATAACATGGTTGTATTACGTGATATTCATACAGAAGATGCGTGGAAACCAGTTGATTTTAATGGAGAGGAATATTTGAACTATGACCATCTGATCTGCAAAAAGAAGATGGTCGTCCACATTGACAGTACATCGGCAGTTACTTTCAGAATCAGTGATACAGAAGGGAATATCGTCATAGATGAGCAGACCCTTGAACCGGGAGAGAGTGCTTCCCTAAAAGAATTGAAACGCAATACAGACTATCAAGTGGAAGTAAAAGCAGATGGGGATTTTGTGATGATTCGAATTATATAATTGGATTTGATAAAAGATAAGAAGGTTCTACTGTAATCAAATATTGCAGAAGAACCTTTTATCGTTTTGGTTTTTTCTATAATTAAGAATTTTGAAATAGATTCTTTTGGACCTTTATGGTAAGATTCAAAAATAAAAGGGCATAGAGAAATAAGGGGGAACGCGAATGAAGCGCATTATGAAGATTTTTATCATTGGTGTTTGTATCGGCATCGTCGCATTACTCATTCAAAAATCATTTCATATTGATGAGGATGTTTTCATGCGTGGCTATTACATCGCCGCGATTGTTATTGTAATCGGCGCTGTGTTATTTAATATATTGTATAACCGATATTATTTTAAAAAGGTAAGAGTCCTGTCGGAACAACTGCTTGAGGTAAAGCCACAGGCGTACATTGAAGGAATGCAGGCATTGCTGAAAACGGCGAAAGGACGATATTTGCAGAATACCCTGCGCTTAAATCTGACAGCGGGATATATGGAGCAAAAACGATTTAAGGAAGCCGTTGAAATACTGGAAGGATTGTCCGAAAAACAAAGAAAAGGTGCTGTTGTGAATGTGGTTTATTGTATCAACCTTTTCATTTGTTATTTTGAAACCAATCAATATGAAAAAGCAACCGCGTTATATCAGGCAAATGTGCAGCTCTTTCAGAAGTTTCGGGGAGGGAAAAGCTATGGCGCCAATATTGCGATCCTTGATACATTGATGGCCATCATGAAAAAAGATTATCAGGAAGCGGAAGATTTACTGGAAAAAGCAAAACAGATATATGATGCACCACCATTTCAGAAAGCTTTTCAAGAAATTTCCGGTAAGTTAGAGGCAATCAAAGGAGAATCTACATAAATATCAAAAAACTGTTGACACTCATTTATATGTGGAATGTCAGCAGTTTTTTATTTTGAAGATTTGCGGCTGGGAGAAGAATCAAAGAGGAAGGAAGCCTGAAAAGTCCGCTATGTTTGTGCAAATAATGGAAAAATGCATAATAAATATTGATATTTTTCGGAAAGTTTGTGCAAAAAGTTTTGTTAGCACTCTTTACAAGTGAGTGCTAACAATGTATAATAATATCGTATTCAAAAGGAAATAACCTAAATTTTGAATAGATTCTAAATGGAGAAAGGTGGAATGGTTATGAACTTACAAAAATTTACACAGAAATCTCTGGAGGCCATTCAGAACGCCCAATCTATGGCAGTGGAATACGGTAACCCCCAGATGGATCAACAGCATCTGCTGGTTACATTGCTGACGCAGGATGAAGGTTTGATCCCCCAGCTGATGCAGAAAATGAATGTGAATGTAAACGGTTTGCTGCAGGCAGCAGAAAACGAAGTCAAAAAACTGCCTCGTGCAACAGGCGGACAGACATATGTTTCTTCTGACTTGGAAAAAACACTGACAGCAGCAGAAAAACTGGCAGAAAACATGACAGACGAATATGTATCCGTAGAACATATTTTCATGGCAATGGTGAACAGCCCCAATGCGGCGCTGAAAGAAATTTTCCGTCAGTACAACATCACAAAAGAAGGCTTTATGAAAATTCTGGCAACCGTACGTGGCAACACCCGTGTAACCAGTGATTCTCCTGAAGCAACTTATGATGCTTTGAAGAAATATGGTACTGATCTGGTGGAAAAAGCAAGAAGCAAAAAACTGGACCCTGTCATCGGTCGTGACGATGAAATCCGTAACGTTATCCGTATTCTGTCCAGAAAAACCAAAAACAACCCTGTGCTGATTGGTGAACCCGGTGTTGGTAAAACCGCCATCGCAGAAGGTCTGGCACAGCGTATTGTGAAAGAAGATGTTCCCAACAGCCTGAAAGACAAGACCATTTTCTCTCTGGATATGGGCGCCCTCATTGCAGGTGCAAAATTCAGAGGCGAATTTGAAGAACGTCTGAAAGCTGTTTTGAATGAAGTCAAAAAGAGCGAAGGCAAAATCATTCTGTTCATCGATGAATTGCATACCATTGTTGGTGCAGGGAAATCCGATGGCGCCATGGACGCAGGTAACCTGCTGAAACCTATGCTGGCAAGAGGGGAACTGCATTGTATCGGTGCAACCACACTGAATGAATATAAACAGTATATCGAAAAAGATCCTGCTCTGGAACGTCGTTTCCAGCCTGTTATGGTAAACGAACCTACCGTAGAAGATACTATCGCAATTCTGCGTGGTCTGAAAGAACGGTATGAAGTATATCATGGTGTAAAAATTCAGGACCAGGCTATGATTGCGGCTGCAACATTGTCCAACCGTTATATCTCTGACAGATTCCTGCCAGATAAAGCCATCGACCTGGTGGATGAAGCTTGTGCTATGATTCGTACAGAAATGGATTCCATGCCTACAGAACTGGATGTTATCCAGAGAAAAATCATCCAGCATGAAATCGAAGAAGCAGCTCTGAAAAAAGAGGATGATAAACTGTCCAAAGAACATCTGGAAGAAATCCAGAAAGAACTGGCAGAAATGCGTGACCAGTTTGCAACTTTGAAAGCAAAATGGGAAAACGAAAAGGATGCCATTGGTGTTGTTCAGAAACTCCGTGAACAGATCGAAGATGTCAATGCGGAAATCGAAGCAGCTGAACGGAAATATGATCTGAATAAAGCCGCAGAACTGAAATACGGCAAACTGCCTCAGCTGCAGAAAGAATTGGAAGAAAAAGAACGGGAAGCTGAAGAAAACGGCAATAAGAATACATTGCTGCGTGATAAGGTAACCGAGGAAGAAATCGCTCGTATCATTGAACGTTGGACAGGTATTCCTGTAGCCAAACTGATGGAAGGCGAACGTGAAAAACTGCTGCATCTGGAAGATATCCTCCACGAAAGAGTGGTAGGGCAGGATGAAGCCGTTCAGAAAGTTGCGGAAGCAATCCTGAGAAGCCGTGCTGGTATCCAGAGCCCGAACAGACCCATTGGTTCCTTCATGTTCTTGGGTCCCACAGGCGTTGGTAAAACAGAACTGGCAAAAACATTGGCAGAATGCCTGTTTGATGATGAAAAGAATATGGTCAGAATCGATATGACTGAATATATGGAAAAATTCAGTGTGTCTCGTCTGATTGGTGCGCCTCCTGGATATGTAGGTTATGAAGAAGGCGGTCAGCTGACAGAAGCTGTTCGGAGAAAACCTTATTCCGTCATCCTGTTCGACGAAGTGGAAAAAGCACATCCCGATGTGTTCAATATTTTGCTGCAGGTATTAGATGATGGTCGAATCACAGACTCTCAGGGCAGAACCGTTGACTTCAAGAATACTGTTATCATCCTGACAAGCAACCTGGGCTCTAATTATCTGCTGGAAGGCATTGATGCCAACGGCGAAATCACCCAGGAAGCAAGAAATCAGGTCGAAGAATTGCTGCATCATTCCTTCCGTCCTGAATTCCTGAACAGACTGGATGAAATCGTATTCTACAAACCTCTGACAAAGGATAACATCACTCATATCATTGACCTGATTATGAAAGATCTGAACAAACGTCTGGCAGATAAACAGCTGAAATGTGAACTGACAGAACGTGCGAAAGATTATATCGTAGAAACTGGTTATGACCCTGCCTTTGGTGCAAGACCTTTGAAACGTCTGGTACAGCGTGACATCGAAACACTGCTGGCACGGAAGATTATTGCTGGTGATATTGATCAGGGCACAACTTTGGTTGTAGATGTAGAAAACGGTGAATACAGCATTACAGCAAAATAATATCTGTTCTTTGCAATGACCTCCAAAGAATAGAGAAACCCCATGGAATGACAGAAAACTGTTGTTCCATGGGGTTATTTTTTTGTAGGGAAACCTTATTTCTTTTTCTGTTCTACGGTACTTACAAAATTCCGCAGGTCTTCCATGGAGCAGATGGAACTGCTGTTGTTGGATAATGCGATTTGCGTAGTGTCAGGTAAGCCTTTGTAAAAATGTTTTGCCCGTTCGTTGTGCAGCAGTAAATCTGCGAGATCCTGATATTTTTGTCCAGCCATGTTTGTATACCTCCTTTTCGTTTGTCAGCATTATTCTGCGCAAAAAATATGGCTTTTATGCGGTTTCTTTCTTGAGTGGATTGCAGCTTTTTGGTATACTAAAGCAAGGTGATTGCTTATGTTGAAAAAATATAAAACCATTTTGGCACAGGCGGAAGCGGAAATTGTGGAAAAGAAATCCCGTTTTATTGCGACTGTTTGCCCAGTCAAAACAGAGGAAGAAGCCAGAAGTTTTATCGATGAATTGAAAAAGAAATATTGGGATGCAACCCATAATGTTTTTGCCTATCAGATTGGTGAAAGAAATGAAATCCAGCGTTTTAGTGACGATGGTGAACCACAGGGCACAGCGGGTATGCCAGTGTTGAATGTTCTGAAAGGGGAAGACGTGAAAGATACTGCCATTGTGGTAACCAGATATTTTGGCGGTACTCTTCTTGGAACCGGCGGTCTGGTGCGTGCTTATGGCAAAGCTGCAAAAGAAGGATTGTTGGCAGCTGGTATTGCGGAATTGGTGCTGTATAGCCGTTATTTTGTGACGGTGGATTACACAGATTCTGGAAAAGTACAGTATGAAATTTTGCAGGATGGTCATGTGCTTCATGATACCCAGTATACCGATCAGGTGCAGTTTTGCGTGCTGGTAGAATCGGAACAGTCTGAAGCTTTTGAAAAGAAGATGCTGGATATCATGAAAGGCAAACAGGTTGCGGAAAAGATGGATGAAGTCTTTGGTGTTTGGCAGAATGAAACATTGCAGCTTATGGAACAATGACAGAGCAGATGGTATGAATCTATTTTTGCAGTGTAAAGTCAATAAGAAGTCAGCATGAAAAAAGCAGGCTTCCTTTAAAGATAACATTCTTCAGAAGAAAATATATCTGATAAAGTTATTGTAAAAATAAGAAAGCTGGAATCCTTTGTAGCATAAGGATTTCAGCTTTCTTTGTTTTCATGCGGAGATTCTGACTTTTTCGTAATGTCAAAAGCCCTTTATGGGGAGTATAAAGGGCTTTTCAGAGAGAGAATCTCGGATATGTAATCCGAATATGGGAAGTTATGTGCTATTTCGTTTTATTTGGTATGATGCAGTAGGATTTTTCCGCCGTGTTGCCCTGTGAGGCTGCCGTTTTCGTAAACCACTACCCCATTGACAATGACGGTTTCTATACCTTTGCATACTTGATTAGAATGTACATAGTTTGGAGTATCTTCTAATTGTTCCAGATCAAAAATATTGATGTCGGCATCATAGCCTTCTGCCAGAATACCTTTGTTGGAAAGCATTGCACGGCTGGCAGGCAGAGAAGTCATTTTGCGGATAACATCTTCCAGAGCCATGAGATTTTTTTTCTTATGGAAGTGACAAATAGCGCGGACAAACGTACCGAAAGAGCGGGGATGCGCTTTTTCTTCCATAGCACGGCAAATGCCGTCAGTTCCTACAACAGTATGGGGAAAGGTGAATATCCGGTTCAGGTCTTCTTCAGACATACAATGGTAAATGGCTGTCCCTACACCGCCATTAATGACCAGAAGGTCACAAAGGGTGTCAAAAGGATCAATGCCTTTTTGTGCCGCATAATCGCTCAAGAACATGCCTTCTGCTTCATGGGTTACAGGGCAGGAGGAAATAAAAACACCTGCGTATCCACCACAATTTTGAACATAGTTGTCAAAAGGCGTTTTTGGATATTCAATTTCAGCTTTTAATTTTTTTCGAATATCTGGGTCTTTCAGCTTTTCTGCCATTGCTGGAATGCCTTCGGTGAAATACCAAGGGGGGATACAGGCATTCAAATGGGTCATGGAAGCGGTATATGGATATTGATCCAAAGTGATGCGAATGCCTTCTGCAATAGCATCTTCTACCAGTTTCAGTGTTTCTTGGGACAATCCCCAATTTGGCTTACCACAGACTTTGTGGTGAGAAATGCTGACGCGTACACCACTTTGTCTGCCAATTTCAATGGCTTCTTTTACAGAATTGACTACATCATAAGATTCATTGCGCATATGTGTAGCATACAGTCCATCATATTCTGCAACCACTTTCGCAAGTTCAATGAGTTCTTCTGTTTCTGCATAAGCACTGGGTGTATAGATCAGGCCGGAACTCATGCCAAGGGCACCATTTTCCATACATTCTCGCAGTAATGTTTTCATTTGCTCCAGTTCTTCCTTTGTAGGCTTTCTGCATGCATATCCCATAACTGCAAGGCGCAGAGAACCGTGACCTACCCAAAATTTAATGTTTGCTGCAAGAGGAACTTGTTTGGCATATTCTAAATAGCGAGCAAAGGTTGTCCAGTTTGGCATGTCATCAGGATATGTGGCTGTTCCAACAGAGAGCAGTGTTTGATATAAATCTAATTTTTCTGGTCTTACAGGAAACATGGAAGAACCGCACTGACCAGCGATTTCTGTTGTGATCCCTTGAGAAACTTTGCATAATTTTGCGAAATCCTGACCAAGCACCATGTCGCCATGGGAATGAAAATCAATGAAGCCAGGACAGACAATTTTACCGGAAGCATTGATTATGCGAGCGGCAGATTCTTTGTCTGTATGAAATGTAATCTTTCCGCCTGAAACACCAATATCACCTATATATGCTTTTTTTCCTGTTCCATCAATGATAGAACCGTTTTGAATCAGAATATCTAACATGTTGAAACCTCTTTTCTTTCATTGTTTAAGCGCCGAAAATATTTCCGATAAGCACGCCGATATAATTACCGATGATGTAGCCGTAAAGACCTACCAGTACACCGGGAACGACCATTTTTTTCTTACCCATGCTGATGGAAAGGGCAGCAGCAGTAGGAGGACCGCCAATGGCGGCAATAATGCCAACCATCATTTCTTCCAAGTCAAATTTAAAGATTTTGCCGATGGAGAATACCAACAGACACATGACAGAGAATACGATGCAGAATGCGCAGATAATCAGACCGCCGTATTGAATGATCTGTACAAGGTTTGCAGAACAGCCAATGGTTACAAACCACATAAGCAGCATGATGTTCCCCAGTTCATCAGAACCTTTTACATTGGACATGAATTTGGGGAATACCGTTGCAACGATGATAGTCAGCAATGTCATGACCAGATAAACGCTGCCAAAGAGCTGCTTGATGATAAAATTGCTGCTGTTTGCATTGATGGCACCAGAAATCAGTTGACTGACACTGACAATAAAAAATGTGATTGCCATTGCCTGCGCAATGTCTTTCAAAGAAATGCCTTTACTTTTCCAGTACATGGCTGCTTCTGTTGTTCCGTAAGGATTGCCGCCTTTTGCTAATTCTTGTTCATATTCATCAATATGAGGATGATTGAATTTTGTACGGAAGAAGCGTGTACGACAAAATTGTCCGAAAAAGAATACAATCATAGCAACTGTAAAATTACCAACCAACCCAAGACCATTCAGCATGTCTGTAGGTACGTCAAAAATCTGTGTGACTGCAACAGCATTAACGGTACCGCCTACGGCTGCAGCACTGTACATAGCAGAGAATTTTGCGATATTGTCTACATTTCTGAAAATCAAAGGCAGCAGGCAGGATGCCAGAAAAGCACCGACTGCACAGTTGTTGAAGATCAAAAATGTAGTACCGCTGGATTTGTAGATTTTTCGAATATCTGATTTGAAGAGCAGCAGAGGAATAGCAAGTAATAATAATATATTTTCGATGCTGTCATAAACAGGGGAAGTAAATGGTATGATTTTTAAATTTGCCAGAATCATACCGCCTGCAATACACATGACACAGCTGCTGATACGTGCGCCCCATTTCCATTTCTGCTCAATGGTGATGGTTATGGCTGTTACCAGAACAACGACCATCCAAAGGTATAAAGTATCGTCTGCCTGAATCCAAGATGTCATAATCACACACCCTTTCTGAAATAATCCTTCATTGCCACCAACCGATTGGATAAGTTTATTATATGTGAAACAAGGGTAAAAAAGGTAATATGTAAAACTGGCACGGGTTATAAAAATATGTTATAATATAACGGGAGGTGGAGTGATGAAGATTGAACAGATACGGCAGGTATTAAGCATTTATCAGTCAGGTTCCATTAACAAAGCGGCGCAAAATTTATTCCTATCACAGCCATATATTAGTAATTCTTTGAAGTCACTGGAACGTGAGCTGCAGCAGAAAATATTTATCAGATCTTATAATGGAATCCAACTGACCGAGTTTGGAAAAATATTTATCCAAAATGCGCAGGGATTGTTGAAATATGCTGATCAGATAGAGTATGCGGCGAAAGATTTTTCCGCAGCACAAATTCCGTTGTCATTTTCTGTATCAGTTTCTTATCTTCTGTTTGCCCAAGTGGTTTTTCGGGATCTCATGGAACGCTACGAAAATTCAGCTGTCAATTTTCGTTATAACCAGACATCTGTGTCTGAAATTCTCATGGATGTGTATGACCGTTCTGTGGAACTAGGATTGATTTCAATACCTACCATTGATAAAAGAAAATGGCTTGCCAAAATGGAAATTGATGATATTATTTATGAACCGATTTATAGCAGTAAACCAGCAGCGATGTTTTCTGTTCATCATCAGGCTGAAAGAGATCAAAAGGAAATAAGCATCAAAGAATTGCATGAATTCCCTTTAACGATTATTGCTGAAAAATTTCCTATTTTGGATGTTGTGAATAAAAAAATGCGCACAGTTATGGGAGCAAAAACATTGATTGAGGTAAATGACAGAACAACTGCTCATGAGTTTATCCAAAATAAAAATGCTTATGCCTGTGTTGTAAATTGTACACCAGCTTACAAAAATGTTCCATTCTTTTCGTATGCACAGGTTTTGCCTATTAAAGATGCGCCATTTGATTTTGAAATTGGTTGGGTCTATAGAAAGGATACGTATCATTCAGCACTGGCAGTTGAATTCATGCAGAAAATCGAATCATTATTTTTAGATGAAAAAGAAAATAATGAAAAACATAAGGGAAAAAAACTTGATAACGATAGATGATGACATTTTTGTATGTTATTTAGGGGTTTGTGGGTTTGTCAAACATATGTTACACCCTCCTTAATAAATTCCTTCAGGACAGTCTGTGGGGATTTCCAACCCAGAGGTCTCATAGGGAACAGATTATAGTCCCTACGGTTATAGACTTGGAGCTGCCTGGAAAAGTCCTCAAAGGAATAAAAGGTATGGGTGGCATAAAACCGCTCGTTATCCTTCCGGTGGCTGCGTTCCACTTTCCCGTTATGACGGGGTGTGAAAGGACGGATCAGTTTATGACGGATTCCATGCTCCTTTAGAGTTCGCTGAAAAGCTGTTAAGGTCACCTGTCCGGGAGTTGAGAATCGCTTTGTGAATTCCATAC
>NZ_FRAH01000156.1 GCF_900142265.1 Anaerotignum lactatifermentans DSM 14214
AAAATAGGGAAAAAATGTATTGATAATCTAAGCCCCCTAATAGGCTTGTCCTATATAAAAATATTTTTATGCGATAGGGAGAAAGCCGGAGAGGGTTAGGGGGTGTGCGGAGGGGTGTGGGAATGTGGTAAACCTGAAAGGTTTTCCATCATTTCCATGCCCCGGAGCAGGGGGAAAGGGAGAGGTGGCTTTCTCTTTAAGCACCCGAAGGGTGCGCTCTTTGGCTCTTCCTTTCCCCCTATTCTTTCCCAGCAGTTTTCTTTGAGAGGTGGTATGTATGCCGAAGGATTATAGCGAGTGTTATGAGTATTTGAGCGCACAGTTTCCGGAAGTGGGGGGCTGCGAATTTTATAGGGAATTGTTCCCTGATAATGAAAATGCCGGGGAGATATATACGGATTTTTCTCACCCGAATGCCATTTATCTGTATAAGGACGAGCAGGCCGGGAAGGAACGCCGCCGGATTATGCTTAATGATACATGGGAACAGGACTACATGGATTATGTGGAGCAGAACCCTTTGACCTTGTGCAGTGGGTTAGTGTATCGTAAACGGGCGAACAAGCTGCAGAACGCCCAGCGTATGAACGCCCTTATATTTGATTTGGACGGTGTGGGGCTTGCGGAGCTGCGGAACTTGTTCCTGCGGTTTGGCGGTGATCCGGAAAAGGTGCGGCGGCTGCCTATGCCGACTTTTCTTGTTTTGTCAGGCACAGGGCTTCATGTGTATTATGTTTTCCGGGAGCCGGTGGATTTATACCCGAATATCAAAGTGCAGCTTAAAAGCCTGAAATATGACCTGACTTTCCGAATGTGGGAGTACAAGGCTACCTCAAAGCAACAGGCGATACAGTATCAGTCAATCAACCAGTGTTTCCGTATGGTAGGCAGCTTGAATGATAAGCATGGGACACATCTTGTGGCTTTTCGCACTGGCGAGCGTGTTACGCTGGATTATCTGAACGCTTATGCAAAACCAGAAAATCGGGTAGATGTAAATAAACCGTTTAAACCGTCTAAAATGACGAGGGCTCAAGCAAAAGAAAGATATCCGGAGTGGTATGAGCGTGTGGTTGTTCGGGGCGATAAGCGACGGAAACAATGGGATATATCCGGGAAAGTGCATGGAAATGATCCGTATGCACTGTATCATTGGTGGCTGCGGCAGATCGGCGGGATTAAAGGCGGGCACAGG
>NZ_FRAH01000041.1 GCF_900142265.1 Anaerotignum lactatifermentans DSM 14214
GTATATCGTTTATTTGGTACTCCTTTTGGCATAAAAATCACCCCACTTGTTATTCAGTATATCATACTGTCTAACAAATGGGGTGCAGTTCATTGCAAGGATTCCGGCTATATTTATTTTCTTATGAAGCGGGATTTGATATCTGTTTATGTATAGGTGATAAAATCTTTGTCAATGCGTACGGTTTGTGTTTCGGCATCCCAAGTGATTTCGTTGTTGCGTATACCGCAGATGTTTGCCGCATCTCGCAGGGAAAGGAAGGTTCTCCCATCTTTTTCCGTGGCAGGTTCACGCAGCGCAAGAGTTTGTCCGTGGAAAGACGCTGTTTGGCTGCCCAGAGGAATTTCTGCCAGAAGATCATGCCAGAGGTCTGCTGTATAGAGACATGCTGTATTTCTTTCCTTGTCCCATTCCACTTCCAGATTGGGCAGTGCTGTCGCCAGTTCTCGAAGTGGCAGCATGACATAGCCATTTTCAGAAACATAGGGAGATACCCGAACAGATTTTTCAATGCCGTTGACGGTGAGGGTGTTGGTGTTGAGGGAAAGACAAATCTGCTGGGAATCAATTTGAGCGTTAGGATAAAATTGTTCCAGAACGATGAAATCTTCTTTCAAAACCTGCATTTCCTGCTCCAGCCTGTCATCCGGGACGGAATCAGAAAAAGCCACATAAAGATGGTGTTCCTGCAGGATGGCTTTTTTTTGTGGGTTTTGCTGCAAAGAAAGGTCTGCCAGCGTAAAAGATTCTAGTTTGTCTGGATCACTTTTGTGAATTTTTACGATCAGATTATCATTTTCTGTCCAATAAGTAAGGGTGACACCATCTGCAGTCAGCGTTTGTTCACCTTCCACCACAAAGGAAAGCCGGTTTTGAAAGGTGTCCTGGTGAGCAGTGCCTTCGGGAGCTGCATAATCAAAAGGTTCGTGACTGACAGCAAAGGTATATTCCGGATAGTCAGTAAAACTGCTCGGCGTCGTTTCGCTGATGGTAATGGGCGCTAAGGTAACTGGTTCGCTCATAGGAAACAGGATGGAAGTTCTGGATTTGGCGGAGATGGGCATAGATGCCTGTGGCGTTTCTGCGGCAGAACCAGTGGTTGGAAAAAGCAATATGGACATAGACAGTATAGAAGATATCAAAAATATTTTTTTCATAGAAGCCCCTCCTATTTGATATGTTTGGCAACCCAGTCATAATATCTCAATATATTTCTATTGTAGGACATTTTGATTCTGCTCGTCTATGGCGTGATGTTACAAAATCAGAGATGGAAAACGTACAGATTGTATAGAAATCAAAAAGACCACGCCTCAAGTAACTTCCCCTTAAGAAAACATTTTGAATCAAATTTCAAAAAATAAGAAAGCTGGAATCCTTTGTATTAAGATGATTTCAGCTTTCCTTGTTTTCTTATGAAGATGCTCCTAAAAGGAGTGGTCTTTTTTCAAAAGATACGGTTGTATCTTATTTTTTTGCTTCGCTTTCGCAGTACAGGCAACGGTAAGTGCCTTTTTCTCTGTCTGTCAGCTTAAAGATATGGTCGATTTCCTGTTCCACTGTAGTGATGCAGCGGGGATTTTTGCAGAAAATAACGTTTGTAATCTGTTCGGGCAGTTCAGGATGGAATTTTTTCACGCGTTTGCCGTCCTGAATGATGCTGATGGTCATGTTGGGGTCCATATAGCCCAGTACGCCCAGATCCATGTTCAGCACGCTGTCGATTTTGATGATGTCTTTCTTGCCCATTTTCTGGCTGTTTACATTGCGCAGGATGGCAACGGAGCAGTCCAGTTCATCCAGATGCAGGAAATGATACAGTTCCATGCCTTTGCCGGCTTTGATATGGTCAATGACAATGCCGTTTTGGATTTCGTCGATATGCATTACACTTCCACCCCCAGTAATTTCAGAATCAGTGCCATACGGATATATTTGCCGTTGTGTGCCTGTTTGAAGTAGCATGCGCGGCTGTCGTTATCCACACTGGTGGCGATTTCGTTGACACGGGGCAAGGGATGCAGGATGCAAAGATCTTCTTTTGCGTTTTTCAGCTTGTCCAGTGTCAGGATATAGCTGTCTTTCAAACGAATGTAGTCCGCTTCGTTGAAGAAACGTTCCCGCTGTACTCTTGTCATGTACAGAATGTCCAGTTTGGGCATAACTGCTTCCAGATCCTGTGTTTCTTCGTAGGACATGCCTTTTTTCTCCAGTACATCATGAATGATGTAAGAAGGCAGGCTCAGTTCTTCGGGAGAAATCAGCACGAAGTGGATGCCTGTGTAACGGGACAGGGCATGAATCAGGGAATGTACGGTACGACCGAATTTCAGGTCGCCGCACAGACCAACGGTCAGGTTATCAAAATGCCCTTTTTCTCTGTGGATGGTCAGCAGGTCTGTCAGTGTCTGTGTGGGGTGGTTATGACCGCCGTCACCAGCATTGATGATGGGCACGGGAGAGTGCATGGAAGCCACCATAGGTGCCCCTTCTTTGGGATGACGCATAGCGATGATATCTGCATAGCAGCCTACCACACGTACGGTATCTGCAACGCTTTCCCCTTTGGATGCAGAGCTGCTGTTTGCTTCGGAAAAGCCCAGCACACTGCCGCCCAGTTCCAACATAGCCGCTTCAAAGCTCAGGCGGGTTCTGGTAGAGGGTTCAAAAAAGAGGGTAGCCAGTTTTTTTCTGCGGCAAGCGTCGCAGTATTTATCGGGATTGGCGATGATGTCACATGCGGTGGCAATCAATTCGTCGATTTCCTGTACAGTCAGGTCAGTAATATCGATCAGATTTCTCATTTCACATCAGTCCTCCAGCTTTCATCACTGGGATTGTTGCGGAAAGCGATCAGTCTCGCGATGTCAGATTCTTTGATGTAGCCTTCTTCAGCAGCTACTTCAGCAACAGCGTCAAAGTTGGACAGGCTGACATTTTTTACATTTGCTTCTGCCAGACGATCCAGACCTTTCTGCATGCCGTAAGTAAAGATGCTCACGATACCCAGTACGTCTGCACCTGCTTCACGCAGTACGTTTACAACTTCGATGGCGCTGCCTGCTGTGGAGATCAGGTCTTCCACAACAACAACTTTCTGACCTTTTTCCAGTTTGCCTTCGATCTGGTTGTGTCTGCCGTGGTCTTTGTGGCCGGAACGTACATAGCCCATAGGCAGACCCATGATGTGACCAACGATCGCAGCATGAGCGATACCTGCTGTGCTTGTACCCATGAGAACTTCACAGTCGGGATATTCTGCTTTGATGGTTTCTGCCAGTGCGTTTTCTACGCGAGTACGCACTTCAGGTGCTGTCAGTGTCAGACGGTTGTCACAGTAAATGGGGCTTTTGATGCCGCTTGCCCAGGTGAAAGGTTCTTCGGGACGCAGGAAAACAGCGCCGATGGATAACAGGTCTTTTGCAATCTGTTTTTTCATATTTGTCATATTACTTTTCGCCTCCTAAAAATTCAGAAACACATCTTCTATAAGCAGCGACAGGGTCGTCTGCCTGTGTGATAGGTCTGCCTACAACGATGTAGTCAGAACCGATTTCTCTTGCTTTTGCAGGGGTGGTGATTCTTACCTGATCCCCTTTATCCCCATCGGCAAAACGTACGCCGGGGGTTACTGTCAAAAAGTCTTTGCCGCAAACGTCTTTTACTTTTCCTGCTTCCAGAGGGGAGCAAACAACGCCGTCCAGACCTGCGATTTTTGCGTTTGCTGCATAGTGCATAACAACTTCATCCAGAGGTTTGTCGATGAGCAGATCGTTCTGCATACGTTCTTCGCTGGTGGATGTGAGCTGTGTTACAGCGATCAGCAGGGGACGTGTACCGTCGGGGCGTGTCAGACCTTCCAGACCTGCTTCCATCATAGCGATGGTGCCGCCGGCATGTACGTTGCACATGTCAACATCCAGACGGGACAGGACTGCCATAGCTTTTTTTACGGTGTTGGGAATATCGTGCAGCTTCAGATCCAGGAAGATTTTATGACCTCTTGCCTTGATTTCTCTTACGATTTCGGGACCTTCTGCATAGAACAGTTCCATACCGATTTTCAGGAAGGGTTTTTCTTCTGTGAAGCGATCCAGAAAGGCATACAGGTCTTCTTTGCTGTTGAAGTCACAAGCGATGATGACATCTCTGTTCATTTGTGAGCACCTCCAATGATTTCATTCAGATCTTTGATACCATACTGCTCCATGACGCGGGGCAGGTCTTCGATGATGTTTTTGCATGCGAAGGGGTCTACCAGATTGGCTGCGCCTACCTGTACGGCAGTAGCGCCTGCCAGCATCATTTCGATAACGTCTTCCGCAGAAGAAACACCGCCCATACCAATGACAGGGATGTTTACAGCTTCCGCTACCTGATATACCATGCGGACAGCCACAGGGAAGATGGCGCTGCCGGAGAAACCACCCATTTTGTTGGCGATAACAGGGCGTTTTGTTTTCAGGTCGATACGCATGCCCATCATGGTGTTGATGAGGCTGATGCCGTCTGCGCCTGCTTCTTCACATGCTTTTGCAACAGCCGCAATGTCTGTTACATTGGGGCTCAGTTTGATGTAAACGGGTTTTGTGGTCACTGCCTTTACGGCTCTGGTCACTTCTGCCGCCGCTTCAGGGCTGGTGCCGAATGCCATGCCGCCGTGATGTACGTTGGGGCAGCTGACATTGACTTCGATGATGCCAACCTGGTCTTCTTTGTCGATGCGTTCGCAGCAGTAAGCGTATTCGTCAACGGAAAAACCGCTGATGTTGGCAATGACAGGTTTATGGAAGCACTTGCGCATTTTAGGCAGTTCTTCGGAAATGACTTTGTCAATGCCGGGGTTCTGAAGCCCTACGGAGTTGATCAGCCCTGCAGTGCATTCCGCAATACGGGGGGTAGGGTTGCCGAAACGAGGTTCTCTGGTTGTTCCTTTGAAAGAGAAGGAACCCAGAATGTTGATATCATACAGTTCCGCAAATTCGTAGCCATAGCCGAAAGTACCGCTGGCGGGAATCACGGGGTTATCCAGCGTAATGCCGCTGAGTGTTACTTTTGTGTTTACCACTTGATTTCCTCCTTTTCCAGTACAGGACCGTCTTTGCAGATACGTTTGTTGCCGTATTTTGTTTCACAGCTGCATCCCATGCAAGCGCCGAAGCCGCAGCCCATGCGTTCTTCAAAGCTGAGCTGACCGCTGGTTTCTGTCACATCAGAAAGGGCTTTCAGCATGGGTTCGGGACCGCAGGTGTAGAAATAAGTGTAGTCTTTCAGTGTTTTTACAACGTCTGTGACAAAGCCTTTTGTGCCTAGAGAGCCGTCTGCAGTTGCTACATGAACGGGTACGCCAAGGGCGCGGAATTCGTCGATATAGAAGGCTTCCGCTTTGGTGTTGAAGCCCAGAATCACTTCAGGCTTTTTGCCTTCTTCCAGCAGATTTTTTGCCAGACGGTACATGGGAGGAACCCCTACGCCGCCGCCGATGAGCAAGGGGTGCATACCGCTTTTGCTGGTGTCATAGCCGTTTCCAAGACCTGTCAGGATGTCCAGCTGTTTGCCGGCTGCCAGTGTGGAAAGGTACTGTGTGCCTTTGCCCACCACTTTGTAAAGGATGGTCAGAGTTTTTTCGTTGTAGTCACATACGGAAATGGGACGACGCAGGAAAAAACCGTCCAGTTTGATATTCACGAACTGACCGGAAGCGGTGATGGCAGAGGTATCCCCTGCCAAAACCATTTTCAATACTGTGTCGGTCAGATGCTGATTGCTTTTTACAGTAAAGATAGACTGCTTCACGACGTACCTCCTAGATTATGCGTCGATGGTAGAGATGCAAAGTGTTGTTTCTTCCAGAACATCCAGCAGAACACGAACAGTATCCAGTGTTGTGAACATAGTTACGTTGTTTTCTACAGCGCACTGACGGATTTCCCAGCCATCGCTGTTCTGCATGTCGTTGATGTCTCTGGTGTTGATGACATAGCTTACATAGCCGTGACGGATGGATTCGATGATTTCATCGCTGCCGTCGCTGATTTTTGCTCTGACTCTTGTACGGATGCCATGTTCTTTCAGGAAGTCAGCTGTGCCTTTTGTTGCTTCGATGTTGAAGCCCAGTTCGTAGAAACGACGGATCAGAGGCAGTGCTTCTTCTTTGTCTTTGTCTGCGATGGTAGCAAATACGGTACCGTAGTTCAGGATGTTCATGCCGGAAGCCTGCAGAGCTTTATACAGCGCGCGGTTCAGTTTGTTGTCGTAACCGATTGCTTCCCCTGTGGACTTCATTTCGGGGGACAGGTAAGTGTCCATACCGTGCAGTTTGGAGAAGGAGAATGCGGGAACTTTTACATACCATCTGTTCTTTTCGTCGGGGTAGATGCCGAAGATGCCCTGTTCTTTCAGAGTCTTGCCCAGGATTACCAGTGTTGCGATGTCTGCCAGAGAGTAACCTGTTGCTTTGGACAGGAAAGGTACTGTTCTGGAGGAACGAGGGTTCACTTCGATTACGTATACATCGTCGTTCTTATCCACGATGAACTGGATGTTGAACAGACCGCGGATACCGATGCCCAGACCCAGTTTCTTGGTGTATTCCAGGATGGTGCCTTTTGCTTTTGCGGATACGCTGAAGGTAGGGTATACGCTGATGGAGTCACCGGAGTGTACGCCAGTTCTTTCTACATGTTCCATGATACCGGGAACGAATACATCGTAACCGTCGCATACTGCGTCTACTTCCAGTTCTTTGCCTTCGATATATTTGTCAACCAGTACAGGCTGGTCTTCGTTGATTTTAACGGCTGTTTTCAGGTATGTGCGCAGGGATTCTTCGTTGGCAACGATCTGCATTGCACGACCGCCCAGAACGTAGCTGGGGCGAACCAGTACGGGATAGCCGATTTCTTCTGCTGCTTTTACACCGTCTTCGATGTTTGTAACTGCCTGACCCTTAGGCTGAGGGATGTGCAGTTCTTCCATGATTTTTTCAAAGGAATCTCTGTTTTCTGCTCTTTCGATAGCAGCAACGTCTGTACCGATGATTTTTACGCCGCGTTCCATCAGAGGCTGCGCCAGGTTGATAGCTGTCTGACCGCCCAGAGAAGCGATAACGCCCAGAGGCTGTTCCAGTTCTACGATGTTCATAACGTCTTCTGTTGTCAGAGGTTCGAAGTACAGCTTGTCGCTGGTTGTGTAGTCTGTGGATACAGTTTCAGGGTTGTTGTTGATGATGATGGATTCATAACCATACTGTTTGATGGTTGTTACAGCGTGTACTGTGGAGTAGTCGAATTCGACACCCTGACCGATACGGATAGGACCGGAACCCAGTACGATGATTTTCTTCTTGTCGCTCAGGCGGGATTCATTGCCTTCTTCGTATGTGGAGTAGAAGTAAGGGATGTAGCCGCCGCAGCCGCTTGTTTCGATCATTTTGTAAACGGGGAACATTTTCTGTTCTTTTCTCAGGTTGAATACTTCAACTTCTTTCCAGTTCCACAGTTTTGCGATGAATTTATCGGAGAAGCCCATTTTCTTCGCTTTTGCCAGAATTTCAACGTTGCCAACGTTTTCAGCCAGAACTGTTTCGTAGTCAACGATATTTTTCATTACTTCCAGGAAGTATTTTGTAATCTTAGTTGCTTCGAAGATGTCATCCAGAGATACACCGTTGCGGATCAGCTGTGCGATGGCATAGATTCTGTCATCGGGGCTTTTAGCGATGTAGTCTAGCAGTTCTTCGTTAGGTGTGTTGTCAAATTTGTCCATGTACAGGTGGCAAACACCGATTTCCAGAGAGCGGATGGATTTCAGCAGGCATTCTTCGATGGTTCTGCCGATACCCATAACTTCGCCAGTTGCTTTCATCTGTGTGCCCAGTGTGTTTGCTGCTGTAGCAAATTTGTCGAAGGGGAAACGAGGCATTTTTGCTACGATGTAGTCCAGTGCGGGTTCGAAGTTTGCGTTTGTTTCGGAAATCTTGATTTCGTCCAGTGTCATACCAACAGCGATTTTAGCTGTTACACGTGCGATGGGGTAACCGCTTGCTTTGGATGCCAGTGCGGAAGAACGAGATACACGAGGGTTCACTTCGATCAGATAGTATTTGGAGGAGTTGGGGTCCAGTGCGAACTGTACGTTACAACCACCTTCGATTTTCAGCGCGCGGATGATTTTCAGAGCGCTGTCACGCAGCATGTTGAAGTCTGCATCGCTCAGTGTCAGGATAGGAGCCACAACGATGGAGTCACCTGTGTGTACACCAACGGGGTCGATATTTTCCATACCGCAGATGGTGATGGCGTGGTCTGTACCGTCACGCATTACTTCGAATTCGATTTCTTTGTAGCCTTTTACGCTCTTTTCTACCAGTACCTGGTGTACGGGAGAGAGTTTCAGGGCGTTTTCCATGATTTCTACCAGTTCGGTTTCGTTGTTTGCAAAACCGCCGCCTGTGCCGCCCAGTGTGAATGCGGGACGCAGTACAACGGGGTAGCCGATTTCTTTTGCAGCGTCGATGGCTTCTTCAACGGAGTATGTGATGATGGAAGGAATTACGGGTTCGCCGATTTCCTGGCAGAGTTCTTTGAACAGTTCTCTGTCTTCAGCGCGTTCGATACTGTCGCAGCTTGTGCCCAGCAGTTCAACCTGGCATTCTCTCAGAACGCCTTTCTTTTCCAGCTGCATTGCCAGATTCAGACCTGTCTGACCGCCGATACCGGGAACGATGGCGTCGGGACGTTCATAACGCAGGATTTTTGCAACATATTCCAGTGTCAGGGGTTCCATGTAAACCTTGTCTGCAATGGTTGTGTCTGTCATGATGGTAGCGGGGTTGGAGTTTACCAGCACGACTTCATAGCCTTCTTCTTTCAGGGCAAGGCAAGCCTGTGTGCCTGCATAGTCAAATTCGGCAGCCTGTCCGATCACGATGGGGCCGGAGCCGATAATCAGAATTTTTTTGAGGTCAGTTCTCTTTGGCATATTGTAATTCCTCCTTAAGAATTATATATATAAAATTTCCTAGTTACCTGAATTTATTATAATATGGTTGTTTTCCGGCTGTCCAGATTTTCTTCCCATACAGGAATCCCTTTGTACATGGTCAGTTTACATCTGCCGGATACTTCCCAGCCGGTGAAGGGTGTGCTTTTGCCCATGGAGCAGAACTCCGCAGGGTCAATGGTGTATGTTTCGTTCAGATCGTACACAGTCAGGTTGGCAGGCATGCCAACAGCAAGAGGTGTGCCGATGCCGAATCGCTTGGACGGATTTGTGTGCATCAAATCGATGAGCATTTTTAAGGTAAGAACTCCTTTTTTCACCAGATTGGTATACAAAATAGGGAAGGCTGTTTCCAGTCCGACAATACCCATCATGCTCTTTGCCAGACCTTTGCTTTTTTCCTCAGCGGAGTGAGGGGCATGGTCGGTGGCAATCATGTCGATGGTGCCGTCCAGAATGCCTGCGATGAGGGCATCCTGATCTGCTTTGCTGCGCAGAGGGGGATTCATTTTGAATCTGCCGTCCTCCTGCAAGTCCATATCAGTCAGTACCAGATAATGAGGACCTGTTTCGCAGGAAACGGGAAGCCCTTCTTTTTTCGCCTGACGGATCAGTTCCACGCCTTCTTTGGTGGAGATGTGGCAGACGTGATAGTCACATCCTGTTTCTCTTACCAAAGCGATGTCGCGCTCGATCTGCTTCCATTCACTTTCGGAGCAGATACCTTTGTGTCCGTGCTGCGCACAATATTCGCCTGCATGAATATAGCCGCCATTGAGCAGTTCATTGACTTCGCAGTGTGCGGCTACCATTTTGTCAAGTTGTTTGATTTTTTTCATCGCCTGGCGCATCATTTCGTCACTTTGTACACCTCGTCCATCATCGGAAAAGGCACAAACATGAGGTGCCAGTGCATCAAAATCCGCAAGAGCTTCGCCTTTTTCACCATAAGTGATGGCACCATAAGGCAGGACTTCAATCAAAGCGGTTTTTTCGATGGCTTCCAGCTGAGGTGCCAGTGTTTCGGCACAATCGGGCACTGGATTCAGGTTTGGCATCGCACAAATGGTGGTGTAACCGCCGTGTGCTGCCGCCTGTGTACCGGTACGGATGGTCTCTTTATAAAAAAATCCCGGTTCTCTCAGATGCGTATGAACATCAATGAAACCGGGAAAGATAGCGAAACCTTCCAAATCGAAAACAACGCTGCCTTTTGTGGGTGTGGCGGAAGAAATATCGGTAATGATACCATTGTTGACAAATACGTTGGATTTTACAAATTCGCCCTGCATAAATACGTTTGCATTGGATAAAATGTAGTTCAATGTATTTCTCTCCTTTCTTCTGTCTGCATGGTTGTTATATATTTCTTTACAAATTGTCAGTAGTATATCATAGGGATTTGGCTCTGTCAAGCATTTCTTTTGGGGAAAATTCTTTCCCCTTCATTGACAGGAAATTGGAAAATGTGTTAGACTGAACTTGTCAAATAAAGCGGTTTTCTGTAACTGACGGATTGGTGGGAGACCACAGGGGAGCAGAAAATCGGAATTTTTTCTAAGCAGTGCAGTACTGCCTGGCGGATATTTTTATGAATGCCGGGCTTAACAGAATTTCTTCGGTCTGTTTCTTCTGCATGATGGTGGTCGGCGGTGTTTTTGATGCATGGAAATATCGCTTTTTTGCTGTCAATGAGGAGAAAAGAAGGAAAGCGTGCTGCTTTTTGTCGACCGTCTGGGCAGTCCTGTTTCCGCCAAGGAATCAGACTGTCCTTTTTTGCGTCTGCAAAAGGAATTTGTATTATTTTTGAGGAGGTTTATCCATGAAAAAAATCGGTATTGTAATGGGCAGCGACAGTGATCTTCCTGTATTGGAAAAGGCAATGACAACACTGGACAAATTTGGTGTGCCTTATGAAGTGCATGTATATTCTGCACATAGAACACCTGTAGAAGCAAAAGAGTTTGCACAGCAGGCAAGAGCAAATGGCTTTGGTGCCATCATCGCGGCAGCAGGCAAGGCAGCTCATCTGGCAGGCGCCATTGCAGCCAACACAACATTGCCTGTCATCGGCATTCCTGTAAAATCCTCTACACTGGACGGTCTGGATGCACTGCTTTCTACCGTACAGATGCCCGGCGGTATTCCCGTTGCAACTGTAGCCATTGACGGCGCAGAAAATGCGGCTCTGCTGGCAATTCAGGTACTGGGTGCATCTGATGCGGAACTGGCAGCAAAACTGGATGCAGCCAGAGCAGAAGCAGCAGCAAAAGTACTGGAAAAGAACAAAGCAGTGGAAGCAAAATACAACCACTGATACCATACATACGAAATAAACACAGATACAAAAGAACCCCTGTCAGAAAAGACAGGCGGAACAAGGAGCTGGAAAAATGAATAAGATCCATGAAGAATGCGGCGTTTTTGGTGTATATGCCAAGGAGAAAACATCCGTTGCATCTACGGCATATTACGGTTTGTTTGCCCTGCAGCATCGGGGACAGGAAAGCTGTGGGATTGTAGTCAACGACAAGGGCGTGTTCACATATCATAAGGACGGCGGTCTGGTCAATGATGTGTTTACCCCAGCAGTGATGGAGCATCTGGGGGAAGGGAACATGGCAGTGGGTCATGTGCGCTATGGTACAACAGGCGGCGGTGGCAGAATCAATGCCCAGCCCATCGTTGTGAACCATGTGAAAGGCGCGATGGCTCTGGCACATAACGGCAATCTGGTCAATTCCTTTGAACTGCGGCGGGAACTGGAGCTGGAAGGTTCCATTTTCCACACCACCAGCGATACAGAAGTCATTTCCTACATCATCACCAAGGAACGGCTGAAAGCACCTTCCATCGAGGAGGCGGTTAATCAGGCAATGTATCGCATCAAAGGGGCTTACTCTCTGGTGGTTATGTCTGCCACAAAAATGATTGCGGCAAGAGATCCTCATGGATTCCATCCTCTCTGCTATGGTGTCACAAAAGAAGGGACTTACGTCATTGCATCGGAAACATGCGCGCTGGATGCAGTCAGCGCAGCCTTTGTGCGGGATGTAGAACCTGGTGAAATCGTGGTTTTTGACGGCGATGAAATCCGTACCATTTCCGACCATATGGGTGAAGCAGAGAAGCATTTGTGTATTTTTGAACATATTTATTTTTCCAGACCCGATTCCAGAATCGACGGCGTCAGTGTACACCGTGCCAGAGTAACGGCAGGTGCCTGTCTTGCCATGGAACATCCCGTACAGGCGGATGTTGTCATTGGTGTGCCGGATTCCGGTATCGACGCAGCCATTGGATATGCCAGACAGTCCGGCATTCCTTATGGCATGGGATTTATCAAGAACAAATATATCGGTCGTACCTTTATCGCGCCGGGACAAAAGGCGAGAGAGGATAAAGTAAAGATCAAGCTGAATGTAATATCAGAAACCATCAGGGGAAAACGTGTGGTTATGGTGGACGACTCCATTGTCAGAGGCACCACCTCCGCAAGAATCGTCAAACTGCTGCGGGAAGCAGGGGCAAAAGAAGTCCATGTCCGTTCTTCCGCACCGCCGTTTTTATTCCCTTGTTATTACGGAACAGACGTGGATTCCCAGGAAAACCTCATTGCGGTGAATCATACCATGGATGAGATTCGGGATATCATCGGTGCGGACAGCATCGGCTATCTGAATCTGGACCATTTGGGCATGCTCATGGGCACTCCCAAGGGCTGCGGATATTGTGCCGCCTGCTTTGATGGGAATTATCCCACAGAAGTTCCCACAGAAACGTGCAAGAACAGATTTGAAGGCAAGCTGAGCGAAAGGAGCAACAATCATGAAAAGTCAAAGTGAAAGCTATAAAGCTGCAGGTGTGGATATTACCGCTGGGTATCAGGCAGTGGAACTGATGAAAAAACATATTGCAAGAACCGTAACAGCAGGTGCAATGTCCGATATCGGCGGTTTTGGCGGTCTGTTTGAAATGGATCTGACAGGCATCACAAAACCCGTACTGGTAAGCGGTACTGACGGCGTTGGTACAAAACTGAAACTGGCGTTTTTGATGGACAAACATGATACAGTAGGTATCGACTGTGTAGCTATGTGTGTCAACGACATCATTTGCTGCGGCGCAAAACCTCTGTTCTTCCTGGACTATATTGCCGTAGGCAAAAACTTCCCTGAAAAAGTAGCAGCCATTGTTTCCGGCGTAGCAGAAGGCTGTGTACAGTCCGGCGCTGCTTTGATCGGCGGTGAAACAGCAGAAATGCCCGGTTTCTATCCCGAAGATGAATACGATCTGGCTGGTTTTGCAGTAGGCGTTGTTGACAAAGATAAAATCCTGGACAACAAAACCATGGAAGCTGGCGACGTTGTCATCGCACTGCCTTCCAGCGGTGTACACTCCAACGGTTTCTCTCTGGTTCGCCGTGTATTTGATGTGGAAAATGCAGACATCAAAACACCTCTGGCAGAACTGGGCGGTAAATCCCTGGGCGAAACATTGCTGGCACCTACAAAAATCTATGTAAAACCCATGCTGGCACTGTTCGAAGAAGTGAAAGTAAAAGCAGTTTCTCATATCACAGGCGGCGGCTTCTATGAAAACATCCCCAGAAGCATCCCCAAAGGCTTTGGTGCAAAAATCGACAAGAGCGCACTGCGTATTCCTCCCATCTTCAAACTGTTGGCGGAAAAAGGCAACATTCCCGAACGTGACATGTTCAACACATTCAACATGGGCGTTGGCATGAGCGTTGTGGTTGCCAAAGCAGATGCGGAAAAAGCACTGGAAATCCTGAAAGCAAACGGTGAAGACGCTTACATCATGGGCGAAATCATTCCTTCTGAGGAGGGCGTGGTGATATGCTGAAAACAAAAATCGCAGTTTTTGTTTCCGGCGGCGGCACCAATTTGCAGGCATTGATTGATGCCCAGAAAAGCGGCATCCTGCAAAGCGGCGAAATCGCCTTGGTACTTGCCAGCAACCATAAGGCTTATGCCCTGACAAGAGCGGCGGAAAACAACATTCCTTCCGTTGTGGTTGTCAGAAAGGAATTCGATTCCCAGCTGGCTTATGAAGAAAAGGTTAAAGAAGTCCTGAAAGAATATGGCATTGAACTGATTGTTCTGGCAGGCTTCATGTCCATTCTCAGTGAAAACTTTACTTCCGCTTTCCCTAAGCGGATTATCAATATCCACCCCTCTTTGATCCCTTCTTTCTGCGGAAAAGGGTATTATGGCCTGAAAGTCCACGAAGCGGCTTTGGCTTATGGGGTGAAGGTAACAGGGGCAACGGTGCATTATGTCAATGAAATCCCCGACGGCGGCGAAATTCTCATGCAGAAAGCCGTTGAGGTCAAAGATGGAGATACACCGGAAGTGCTCCAGCGCCGTGTCATGGAGGAAGCGGAATGGATTCTGCTGCCCCGTGCCACAGAGCAGGTTTCCAAAGAATTGCAGAAAGGAAGATAATTTTCATGGATATTTACAGAAAAGATTCTATGGCTACACTGGTGAAAGATAACGCTTATGTGGGCAGAGGCATTGTCATCGGCAAAACAGCAGATGCCAAAAAAGCGGCAGTGGCTTACTTCATCATGGGCCGCAGCGAAAACAGCCGTAACCGTGTGTTCATTGAAAAAGGCGACGAAGTCATCATCGAACCCTTTGATGTTTCCAAAGTGGAAGATCCTTCCCTGATCATCTATTCTCCTATCAAAAAATGGGAAAACAAACTGATCGTTACAAACGGCGACCAGACAGACACCGTTTATGACTTCATCAAAGATGGCAAAACATTTGAAGAAGCGCTGGAAACAAGAGAATTTGAACCTGACGCACCTAACTTTACACCCAGAATCAGCGGTATGCTCACATTCGGGGAAAAGGATTTCGCATACAAAATGAGTATCCTGAAAAGCGCAGACGCAGAAGGCAGCGCATGCAACCGCTACACCTTCTCCTATGCTGCAACAGCAGGTCTGGGTCACTTCATCCATACTTACGCTTGCGACGGCAACCCCCTGCCTACATTCCAGGGTGAACCCGAACGTGTGGCAATCCCCGATGACATCGACACATTCCTGAATGAAATCTGGGAAAACCTGAACGAACAGAACAAAATCTCCATTTATGTTCGCTACATCGACCTGGAAACAGGCGCTGTGGAAAACAGAATGATCAACAAAAACAAATAAATCAAAAGAGGAGTACAGGATGCACGAAAACAAGGAAATTTATATTTCACCTTTTTCTACCCGTTATGCCAGCAAGGAAATGCAGGAAGTATTTTCTGAACAGTTCAAATTCCGCACATGGCGCAGACTTTGGATCGCATTGGCACGGGCGGAAAAAGCATTGGGTTTGGATATTACAGAGGAACAGATTGCACAGATGGAGGCGTTCAAAGACGACGTCAATTACGAAGTGGCGGAAGAAAGAGAACGAATCGTTCGCCATGACGTTATGAGCCATGTGTATGCCTATGGGAAACAGTGTCCTGCGGCAGAACCTATCATCCATCTGGGCGCAACCAGCTGTTATGTAGGGGATAATACAGACATTATCATTCTGCGGAAGGCTTCCGAAATCATTTTGAAGAAAGCGGCGCAGGTGCTGAAAAACCTGTCTGATTTCGCTATGGAATATAAGGACATGCCTTGCCTTGCTTATACACACTTGCAGCCTGCACAGCTGACTACCGTGGGCAAACGTGCGGCTCTGTGGATGTATGAACTTTCTCAGGATGTGCTGGAACTGGAGCATCGTCTGGACAAGCTGCTGCTTTTGGGTTCCAAGGGCACCACAGGCACACAGGCAAGCTTTATGGAGCTTTTTGACGGTGATGAGGAAAAAATCAAGAAAATGGAGACCATGATTGCCGATGAAATGGGATTCCCCGGCGTGGTTCCCGTTTCCGGTCAGACTTATTCCAGAAAGGTAGACGCTTATTTCCTCTCTGTTCTGTCCGGCTTTGCCCAGAGCGCATATAAATTCTCCAATGACATGCGTATTTTGCAGTCCTTCGAGGAAATGGAAGAGCCTTTTGAAAAGAATCAGATCGGTTCTTCCGCAATGCCTTACAAACGCAATCCCATGCGCAGTGAGCGTATTTCCGCTCTGGCAAGATATGTCATTGTAGATTCTCTGAATCCGGCTCTGACAGCAGGAACCCAGTGGTTTGAACGTACTCTGGATGACTCAGCAAATAAACGTGTTTCCATTGCGGAAGCGTTTCTGGCAGTAGATGCTATTTTAAATATTTATATCAACGTGACAGGCGGCATTGTGGTCTATGATAAGGTTGTCAACCGCCGTGTCATGGAAAAACTGCCTTTTATGGCAACAGAAAACATCCTGATGCAGTCTGTGAAAAAAGGCGGCAACAGACAGGAACTTCACGAACGTCTGCGTACCCATTCCCATGGGGCAGCGGCAAAAGTGAAACTGGAAGGCGGCGCAAACGACCTGATTCAGCGCATTGTGGACGATCCTGCATTCCCTCTGACAGAAGAGGAAATCTATGCGGAACTAGACCCCAAGCGTTATATCGGCAGATGCGCCTCTCAGGTGGAAGAACTGGTGACGTATACCATCCAGCCCATTTTGCAGCGGTGGCATGACGGCGAAATCCAGGCAGAATTGAAGGTTTGAAAATTTAGAAGGAGAGAAGCGGTATGAAAGAATTTGAATTGAAATATGGTTGTAACCCCAACCAGAAACCGGCAAAAATCTTTATGGCGGACGGCAGTGATTTGCCCATTGAAATTCTCAACGGCAAACCGGGTTATATCAACTTTTTGGACGCGTTCAACAGCTGGCAGCTGGTGAAAGAACTGAAGGAAGCCCTGGGCATGCCTGCGGCAACCTCCTTTAAACATGTAAGCCCCACTTCCGCGGCAGTCGGCGTACCTATGAGCGCGGAACTGAAAAAAGCTTGCTTTGTAGACGATATTGAAGGTCTGGATGATTCTCCCATCGCGCTGGCTTACGCAAGAGCAAGAGGCACAGACAGAATGTGTTCCTTTGGTGACTGGGTTGCCCTCAGCGATGTTTGTGACGAAGTAACCGCTCGTCTGCTGAAAAGAGAAGTTTCTGACGGTATCATCGCTCCCGGCTACACACCCGAAGCACTGGAAATCCTGAAAAGCAAACGCAAAGGCAGCTACAACATCGTAAAGATCGACCCCAACTACGTACCTGAAAAACAGGAAAGAAAACAGGTTTACGGCATCACATTTGAACAGGGCAGAAACGATTTCAAAATCGACGAAGAACTGCTGAACAACATCGTGACAGAAAACAAAGAACTGCCTGATGCAGCAAAACGCGACCTGATTATCGCTCTGATCACACTGAAATATACACAGTCCAACTCCGTATGCTTTGCAAAAGACGGTCAGGCTATCGGCGTTGGCGCAGGTCAGCAGTCCAGAATCCACTGCACCAGACTGGCTGGCGGCAAAGCGGACGTATGGCATCTGCGTCAGCATGAAAAAGTGCTGAACCTGCCTTTCCTGCCTACCGTTGGCAGACCTGACAGAGATAACACCATCGATGTTTATATCTCTGATGACTATGAAGACGTTCTGGCAGAAGGTACATGGCAGAAATTCTTCTCCGAAAAACCCGAACCTCTTACAAAAGAAGAAAAGAGAGCATATCTGGATTCCATCAAAGGTGTGGCTCTGGGCAGTGACGCGTTCTTCCCCTTCGGTGACAATATCGAACGTGCGGCTAAGAGCGGTGTAACTTATATTGCGGAACCCGGCGGTTCCATCCGTGACGACAATGTCATCGAAACCTGCAACAAATTCGGCATGGTTATGGCATTTACCGGCATGAGACTGTTCCATCACTAAGAGAGAAAACGGGAGGAATCAATATATGAAAGTTATGGTTGTAGGCGGCGGTGGCAGAGAACATACCATCGTGAAAAAGATCAAGGAAAACAAAGATGTGACAGAACTGTACGCACTGCCCGGCAACGGCGGTATCGCACAGGATGCAGTCTGTGTGGATATTGGCGCAAAGGACATTGACAGCATTGTGGCATTTGCCAAGGAAAAAGCCATTGATTTCGCAGTGGTAGCTCCTGATGATCCTTTGGTACTGGGCGCAGTTGACGCACTGGAAGCCATCGGCGTGCCTTGCTTCGGTCCCAACAAAAACGCGGCGATTTTGGAAGGCAGCAAAGTGTTCTCCAAAAATCTCATGAAGAAATACAACATTCCTACAGCGGCTTACGAAGTGTTTGACAACGCGGAAGATGCGCTGGCTTATCTGGAAACAGCACCCATTCCCACTGTTATCAAAGCAGACGGTCTGGCACTGGGCAAAGGCGTTATCATCGCTGAAACAAGAGAACAGGCAAAAGCCGGCGTAAAAACCATCATGGAAGACAAAGTGTTCGGTGCCAGCGGTGACCACATCGTTGTGGAAGAATTCCTGACAGGCCCCGAAGTTTCCGTTCTGGCATTCACAGACGGCAAAACCATGATTCCCATGGTTTCTTCTATGGACCACAAACGCGCCCTGGATGGTGATAAAGGTCTGAACACAGGCGGTATGGGTACTGTAGCGCCCAACCCTTACTATACAGAAGCTGTTGCGGAAGAATGTATGAAAACCATCTTCCTGCCTACTATGGAAGCGATGAACAAAGAAGGCAGAACTTTCAAAGGCTGCCTGTACTTTGGTCTGATGCTGACACCCAATGGTCCCAAAGTCATCGAATATAACTGCCGTTTCGGTGACCCCGAAACACAGGTAGTGCTGCCTTTGCTGGAAAGCGACCTGCTGAGCATCATGCAGCATATCGCCAACGGCACACTGGCAGACGCTGAAGTAAAATTCAGCAACAAAGCGGCTTGCTGTGTCATCATGGCATCCGAAGGCTATCCCGGAAAATATGAAACAGGCTATGAAATCACACTGCCTGCAGATTCCAGCAGAATCTTCGTGGCTGGCGCGAAAATCAAAGATGGCAAACTGGTGACAGGCGGCGGCCGTGTGCTGGGTGTAACAGAAGTGGCTGACACATTGGCAGAAGCTGTGGATAAAGCATATGAAACGGTAAAAACCGTAAGTTTTGCAAACGCATATTATCGGAAAGATATTGGTAAAAAAGCCCTTGCGGCGGAGGTGTAACATCTATGGTTTATAGAATTTATGTGGAGAAAAAACAGGGTTTGCAGACAGAAGCAGACGGCTTGAGAGCTGATCTGGTGAACCTGCTGGGCATCAAAGGTCTGACAGGTCTGCGCCTTTTGAATCGTTACGACGTAGAACACATTGACAAAGAATTGTTTGAAAACTGCAAAACAACGGTATTTTCCGAACCTCAGCTGGATGACCTGCTGACAGAAATCCCTCAGGACGGCGCGAAAGTGTTCGCAGTGGAATTTTTGCCCGGTCAGTTCGACCAGAGAGCAAACTCCGCAGCAGAATGTATCCAGATCATTTCCAAACAGGACAGACCTCTGGTAAAGAGCGCGAAAGTTTACCTGCTGTACGGTGATCTGAGCGACGCGGATGTGGAAGCTATCAAGAAATATGTTATCAACCCTGTGGAATCCAGAGAAGCTGCTCTGGCAGAAGCAGATACACTGGAAATGGTATATGACATTCCTACTTCCGTGGCAACACTGGACGGTTTCTGCGAAATGGACGAAGCTGCACTGGCACAGTTTGTAGCAGATCAGGGTCTGGCAATGGATTTGGACGACATCAAAGTATGTCAGGCGTATTTCCAGAGCGAACACAGAGATCCTACCATCACAGAAATCAAAATGATTGATACATACTGGTCTGATCACTGCCGTCATACCACATTCCTGACAACCATCGACAGCGTGAAATTCGAAGACGCACTGCTGCAGAGCGCTTATGACGAATATCTGAAAACAAGAGAAGCCATCGGCAGAACAAAACCCATCAACCTGATGGATATGGGTACTATCGTGGCAAAATTCCTGAAACAGCAGGGCAAGCTGGACAAACTGGATGAATCCGAAGAAATCAACGCTTGCACAGTCAAAATCGACGTAGAAGTGGAAGATAGAGTGGAAAAATGGCTGCTGCTGTTCAAAAACGAAACACACAACCATCCCACAGAAATCGAACCTTTCGGCGGCGCTGCAACCTGCGTAGGCGGTGCTATCCGTGACCCTCTGAGCGGTCGTTCCTATGTATACGCTGCGATGCGTGTAACAGGTGCAGGCAACCCTCTGACACCCGTTTCCGAAACACTCCAGGGCAAACTGCCTCAGAGAAAAATCGTTACCACAGCTGCTGCTGGTTACAGCTCTTACGGCAACCAGATTGGTCTGGCAACAGGTCAGGTAGACGAAATTTACCACGATGGCTATGTGGCTAAGAGAATGGAAATCGGTGCAGTTATCGGTGCGGCTCCTGCGGAAAATGTACGCAGAGAACGTCCTGAAGACGGCGATATTGTTATCCTGCTGGGCGGCAGAACCGGTCGTGACGGCTGCGGCGGTGCAACAGGCTCCTCCAAATCCCATACACTGGAATCTCTGGAAAACTGCGGCGCAGAAGTACAGAAGGGTAACGCTCCCGAAGAAAGAAAACTGCAGAGATTGTTCCGTAACGCGGAAGCATCTCGCCTCATCAAACGCTGCAATGACTTCGGTGCCGGCGGTGTATCCGTTGCTATCGGGGAACTGGCAGATGGTCTGGAAATCAATCTGAACGCTGTTCCTAAGAAATATGAAGGTTTGGACGGCACAGAACTGGCTATCAGTGAATCTCAGGAACGTATGGCAGTTGTTGTTGCGGCAGAAGATGTGGAACGCTTCAAAGAACTGGCTTACGCAGAAAACCTGGAAGCTACCGTTGTGGCGGAAGTAAAGGCAAATCCTTATCTGGTAATGTACTGGAACGATAAGAAGATCGTTAACATTTCCCGTGAATTCCTGAACTCCAACGGTGCGGAAAAACATATCGATATCACACCTGCTGCTCCCGAAAACTATGACAAGGAAATCAAAGACGATTTCAAAGAAGCTTACATGGATTTGGCTGGCGACCTGAACGTTTGCTCCAAACGTGGTCTGTCTGAACGCTTCGACTCCACCATCGGTGCAGGCACAGTTCTGATGCCTTTTGGCGGCAAGAACCAGAGAACACCTATTCAGGCTATGGTAAACAAAGTTTCCATGGAAAAAGCTGACGCGAAAACATGTTCTTTGATGGCTTGGGGCTACAATCCTTTCATTGCGGAAAAGAGCCCTTACCACAGCGCTTATCTGGCAGTTGTGGAATCCGTTGCGAAACTCATCGCAACAGGCGCGAAATTTGAAGATGTATACCTGTCCTTCCAGGAATACTTTGAAAAACCTATGAAAGACCCCAAACGCTGGGGCAAACCTATGGCAGCCCTGCTGGGTGCGTTTATGGCACAGAAAGGTCTGGAAATCGCTGCCATCGGCGGTAAAGACTCCATGAGCGGTACTTTTGAACATATCGACGTACCTCCTACACTGGTTTCTTTCGCTGTAACAACAGAAAATGTAGCAAATATCATCTCTCCCGAATTCAAAGGAGAAAATCATAAAGTAATACTGCTGAAACCCGTTTACGATGAAAACGGTCTGCCTACTGCTGACAGCCTGAAAGCACTGTTCGCACAGGTGAACGACCTGATGCGTGCTGGCAAGGTTTGCGCAGCTTACACACCTACTTATGGCGGCGTAGCAGAAGCAGTGCTGAAAATGGCAATGGGTAATGACATCGGCTTCACATACGCAGATGGCCTGACCAAAGAAGACATCTTCGGTTATGCTTACGGCGCATTTGTGCTGGAACTGAGCGGCGAAGACGAAGTTGGCACACTGCTGGGCAGAACCGGCGGCAATGCCATCGCAAAAGACGGCGTTTCCATCGCACTGGCTGACCTGTACGATGTTTACGAAGGCAAGCTGGAACCCATTTACTCCTGCAACATCGAAACAGAAGCAAAAGAACTGCCTACATTTACATATCGTGCAGAAAGCTTCGCAAAACCTCGTCTGCAGTTCGCGAAACCTAAGGTTCTGATTCCTGTATTCCCCGGCACAAACTGCGAATACGATTCCGCAAAGGCTATGGAACGTGCAGGGGCAGAAGCGGAAATCTTTGTCATCAACAACCTTTCCGCAGCTGGTATCGCAAACTCCGTAGAAACATTTGCGAAGAAACTGAACGACAGCCAGATGATCTTCATCCCCGGTGGTTTCTCCGGCGGTGACGAACCTGACGGCTCCGGTAAATTCATCACAGCATTCTTCAGAAACCCTGAGGTAAAAGAAGCTGTTACAAAACTGCTGGAAGACAGAGATGGTCTGATTTGTGGTATCTGTAACGGTTTCCAGGCGCTGATCAAACTGGGTCTGGTACCTTATGGCAAGATCATCGACACCGATGAAAACTGCCCGACACTGACATATAACACCATCCACAGACACCAGTCCAAACTGGTTCGCACTCGTGTGGCTTCCAACAAATCTCCTTGGCTGTCCAACGTACAGCCCGGCGATATCTTCACCGTGCCTATTTCTCACGGCGAAGGTCGTCTGCTGGCAGATGAAGCATTGCTGCGTCAGCTGGCAGAAAACGGTCAGATTCTCACACAGTATGTGGATCAGAACGGCAACCCTACAAACGATATTCAGTACAACCCCAACGGCTCTGCCTTCGCCATCGAAGGTCTGCTTTCTCCCGATGGTCGTGTACTGGGTAAGATGGGTCACTCCGAACGTATTGCTGACCGTCTGTACCAGAACGTACCCGGCGAATTTGATATGAAACTGTTCAAATCCGCAGTGGAATATTGGAAATAAAAAATACTTTGCTCCCGTGTCATTTTGGCACGGGAGTTTTTTTGACAATGAAAATAAACCATGGTATGATGCACACAAGAGATGAACGTCTATGAAACCGGATAAAGTTTGTGTTTTCACAAGGAAAATCAGCTCTGTACAATAAGACCGATCGAGATTGTATGGGGCGGAGATTCTTTTACATAAGATCGGCATGAAAACATAGGAAACTATGTTTTGTTTGCGTGCCGAAAAGAAAGAATATCCGCGGAATGCCGTTTTGCAGATGGCAGAAGGGTAGCCGTGGATTTTTTTGCGCCCTTTTTTAGAAAGAAAGGACGATTTGATATGTATGAAAACTGGAAAATACAAACAGGTAAGTTCTTGACTGCACAGACCATTTCTCTTTTTGGTTCGGCATTGGTGCAATATGCTATGGTCTGGTATTTGACACTCTATACTGGGTTTGGAAAGGTATTGACCCTTTCTACGATCTGTGGCTTTTTGCCCCAGGTTTTGATTTCTCTTTTTGCGGGTACTTGGCTAGATCGATATAACAGAAAAAAACTAATGATGATTTCTGATGGTATGATTGCTTTTGTAACGGGAATTTTGGGAATCAGTTTTTCGATGGGAAAAGCCACAACGGCAGGCGTTATCATGGTACTTGCCATGCGTTCCGTTGGTTCCGGCATACAGACGCCGGCAACACAGGCAGTCATTCCCCAACTGGTACCAAAAGAAGCATTGGTGCAGGTCAATGGTATACAAAGCACCAGTTCTGCCATTACCAATTTTTTGGCACCGGCAGCCAGCGGCGCTGTTTTGGGCATCCTTGGTATAGAAGCAACATTGTTTTTGGATGTCATCACAGCGGTGATGGGTATTTCCATTACGTCAACGATTATGATTCCTGAGCTGAAGGCAAAAACAGAGGCTTCTTCATGGATACAGATGGCAGAAGGGGTTGGTTTTATCCGAAAAAATCAGGATGTATGTTATTTACTGCTCTTTGAATTCGTGACAATGTTTTTTGTAACACCTTCAGCCTTCTTGACGCCTCTTTTGGTGTCCCGCTCTTTTGGAGAGGAAGTTTGGCGGCTGACATGCAGTGAGATGATTTATAGCTTGGGCACGATTTTAGGGGGATTGCTGCTGGCTGTATGGAAAGGGTATCCACGGCGTGCCAAAGCAACGCTTTTGACAGGTACATGGTATGGAATGCTTATGTTTGGACTTGGTCTTGCCCCGACATTTGGGGTTTATTTGCTCTGCAATACCCTCATTGGCATTGCGTCACCTTGTTATAATGCGCCTATGACTGCTTTTTTGCAGGATAGAGTGCCACAGGAATATCATGGCAGAGTATTCGGCTTTTTACAGATTGCCATGTCCATGGCTTTTCCGCTGGGGATGCTTATATTTGGACCTTTGGCAGATGTGATGGAGATCAGGCTGTTGCTATTTATTGGCGGAAGCGGTGTGTTAGGAGTGATGGCATACAGCTTTTTCCGAAAAAAACTGAATTTCTAATTTTTTTATAAAAACAGCAAACCTTTCTCTCACCAATTCGCTCTATATAGTAGACGCGTCAAACGAAAGAAAAAAGGAGGCTTTGGCTTTGACCATAGAAGAAACGGCAGCACTGGTTCGTCAGATGCAGGCGGGAAACACAGACGCCTTTGACGAAATCTTCGCTGCTTATGAGCAAAAAGCGGTGCGCACTGCTGCCCTGATATGTGGGGAAGTTCCCCTGGCAGAGGATATTGCCCAAGAAACTTTTGTGACTTGTCTGCTGCAAATCGAAAAGCTGCAAAATCCATATTGTTTTTCATCTTGGTTTTTTAAGATACTGATCAGATGTGCATGGAAACAGACAAAGAAAAAACAAAAGCTGATGCCTGCGGAAGAAATACTGGCGGAAGGGGTACAAGGTCTGCCGCCGGTATTTGACAGTTATCCCAGTGAACAGCGGGCAATGTACGAAAAGCTGTATGCCGCCATTGACAGTCTGGGGCAGAAGCAGCGAACCACATTGATTCTATATTATTTCAATGATTTTTCCATCAAGGAGATTGCACAGATCACATCTTCTTTGGAAGCAACGGTAAAATCCAGATTGTTTGCGGCAAAAAGCCGATTGCGGAAGGCTTTGGCAGAGGAACACACACTGCGGAAGGGGGAACTGGTTTATGAAAAGAGATGAATTGGACGCAATGATTCAGCATGCTATGGAAAAACGGACAGAGCATTTGCATGCAAATCCCATGATGCTGGAACACATCAAGAGAGAAGCGACGTCAAGAGAGCGGAAGGAGAGAATTTCCATGAAATTATTTACAGCAAAAAGAATTGCAGCTGTTGCAGTGGTATGTTTTGCATCTGTTACCTGTTATGCGGCAGTGCATTTCAGCGGCGTAGAGGCACAGACTACTGTTGATATCACAAGCTATGCGCAGATTGAAAAGGCGGAAGAAAAAGTGGGATTTGATATGAAAACCGTAGAATCCTTCTCCAATGGATTTACATTTGTCAATGGTGGTACGGGCGAAATGTATGGACAGGATGAAAATGGGAATAACGTAGGGGAACCTTATGGGCTGATGACCCTGTCTTATGAAAAAGAAGGCAAAACGCTGGTAGTCACCGCACAGGACGGCGATCCTTATGCGTATGCAGGGCAAGAAGTGTCGGAAGGCTACAGCAGTCATCTGTACAAATTTGTGCCGGAAGGCTATGAGTTGACAGCAAAGGACAAAGAAAAAGAAGAAAGCGGTGAACTGATCATTTCTTATGGCACAGACGAAGTCATGGAAAGTGTGATGGAAGTCTATTCCTGGAAAGACGGCGATCTGTTTTACAGTATGACAGCTGATAACTGTAATCTGGGAGAAGAAGCTATGGCGCAGATGGCACAAGAAATGCAGAATGCCTGAGAATATGGAAAAAGAGCGTAGCATATAAGTAGTAAAGATAGAAAAAGTGAAGGAACATCTTTTTGTAGAGGTGTTTTCTTCACTTTTTTTATGAAGTGACAGAAGAAAATTGGAGATGTGTTTTTATTCATAAATTTACACTTATATGCAAAAGTATTGAGAAATTTGGAAAAACGATGTGGATTCATAAATTTTTTGCATCAACAAAACTTTAAAATTTTCAAAGTACCGACATTTGTGCATTTGCAAAAAGGATGAAATTTTCGGTCAAAATCGAAGGTGATTTAAAAATATGTGAAATTTTAATAATAATCGCGAATCTATAGAAAAAAGTTTTGGAAATTGATAAATTTTTCTGTATTGTTGTGTGTTTCATTTTGTGTTATAATGGCTAAGTATGTATAACAGATGAAAAGAGGATGTATATATGCAAAAGGATTTCATTCTTTCACATGTAGACCATACCATGCTGAAACAAGGTGCCACATGGGCAGATATCCAGCGAATCTGTGATGAGGGTTTATCTCATAAAACAGCTTCTGTTTGTATCCCACCTTCTTATGTTGCGGATGCAGCGGCATATCTGAAAGGACAGTTGGCAGTGTGTACGGTCATCGGCTTTCCCAATGGATATCAGACCACAGCGGTGAAAGTGGCAGAAACAAAAGATGCCATCGCTCATGGCGCAGATGAGATTGATATGGTCATCAATATCGGCTGGGTCAAAGACGGAAAAGATCAGAAGGTTTTGGAAGAGATCAATGCCGTGAAAGAAGCCTGTCAGGGCAGAATATTGAAAGTCATTGTAGAAACCTGTCTGCTGACAGAAGAAGAAAAAATCCGTATGTGTGATGTGGTCAGCCGTTCTGAGGCAGAATACATCAAGACAAGCACAGGATTTGCTGGCGGCGGTGCTACATTTGCAGATGTGGAACTGTTTGCGAAGCATGTGCAGCCTGGTACCAAGATCAAAGCGGCAGGCGGCATCAAAAGTGTTGCAGACGCGGAAAAATTTCTGGAACTTGGCGCAGAGCGTCTAGGGACCAGTTCTCTGGTAGCCATGCTGGATCAAAAAGACTGATATGCGCCGGTACGCTTCTGGCGTGCGGCATACCATAAATATGTTTTTAAAAAGGTAAAAAAGGGAGGAATTACAATGAGTTTATTCAAGAAATTTGCAGCAACAACATTGGCACTGACAATGGTATTTAGCTTGGCAGCTTGCGGTGGCTCCAGCGATACTGCAACAACAGAAGAAGGCGGCGACGCTGCTACAACTGGCAAAGTTTACAAAATCGGTACAGATACAACATTTGCACCTTTTGAATTCCAGAACGACGCTGGTGAATTCGTAGGTATCGACATTGACCTGCTGAATGCAATCGCAGAAGATCAGGGCTTTGAAGTAGAACTGCAGTCTCTGGGCTTCAATGCAGCTGTTCAGGCTCTGGAAGCTGGTCAGGTTGACGGCGTTATCGCTGGTATGAGCATCACACCTAAAAGACAGGAAAAATTTGACTTCTCCGATCCTTACTTCGACAGCGGTGTTGTTATGGGCGTAAAAGAAGACAACGAAGACATCAAGAGCTATGAAGATCTGGCAGGCAAAAAAGTAGCTGTTAAGATCGGTACAGAAGGTCAGACATTTGCTGAATCCATCAAAGATGAATATGGTTTCACAACAGTTGTATTTGACGATTCCAACTCCATGTATCTGGATGTTAAATCCGGCAACTCCGTTGCTTGCTTCGAAGACTACCCTGTAATGGGCTATGCAATCTCTCAGGGTTCCGGTCTGAAAATGGTAACAGAAAAAGAACAGGGCAGCTCCTATGGTTTTGCTGTAAACAAAGGTGAAAACGCAGAACTGCTGGAAATGTTCAATGCTGGTCTTGCAAACCTGAAAGAAAGCGGTAAATATGACGAAATCCTGAACACATACATTCAGGAATAATCCTTTGCCGAAGGATTTTTGATCCGAAAGGAAATTTTTTGTATTTTAGTTGGGAGTAGTGCCTTATGGGTGAGATTTTTGTAACAGCAATGACGAACATGTTCCCACAGGCAGGTCATTTTGCACTGGCTGTGGGCGGTTCTTCAAACTTTTTTGAATATGCAGTGAGCATTTCCCCTCGTCTGTTCGAAGGGCTGAAAATGACCATTGCTATGACAGTTTGTTCTTTGATTCTGGGGATTTTGGTAGGTTTGCTGTCCTGCTTCTGTTCCATCTCCAAATCTTTCATTTTGAATAAGCTCTCTGGAGCTTACCTGAGCATCATTCGTGGTACACCACTGATGGTACAGGCGACATTCATTTACTTCGGTTTGAGTGCGGCGCTGAATATGCCAATCACTTCATTTACAGCGTCCATCATCGTACTGATGCTGAACTCCGGTGCATACCTGTCTGAAATCTTCAGAAGTGGTATCAGCGCCATCAATAAAGGTCAGATGGAAGCGGCACGCAGCTTGGGTCTGCCCCATGGCGTAGCAATGCGGAAGATCATTCTGCCTCAGGCATTCCGTATCGTTATCCCTTCCGTAACCAACCAGTTCATCATCACACTGAAAGATACGTCTATCCTGTCTGTTATCGGTGTGGCGGAAATGATGCGTCAGAGCCAGCAGCTCATCGCAAACAACTTCCGTGCATTTGAAACATACGCAATCGTTGCAGTATGGTACTATGTACTGGTTATCATTTTGACAAAACTGTTCAAACTGCTTGAGAGGAGGCTGGCAAATTGATTAAGGTAAAAGTTGAAAACCTGAAGAAAAACTTTGGCAGTCTGGAGGTTCTCAAGGACATTAACATGGAAGTCAAAGAAGGCGAAGTAGTTTGCCTGATTGGACCTTCCGGCTCCGGGAAAAGTACATTCCTGCGCTGTCTGAATAAACTGGAAGAACCCACCGCTGGTGTGATTATCGTAGACGATTATGATCTGATGGCAAAAACATCTGATATCAATAAGATTCGTGAAAACATCGGTATGGTGTTCCAGCAGTTCAATCTGTTCCCCCATCTGTCTGTGCTGCAGAATATCATGCTGGCACCTGTAGACAGAAAACGCATGACAAAGGAACAGGCTGAAGAAAAAGCCAAAAAATTGCTGGATCGGGTAGGTCTGCTGGAAAAAGCAGATGTATATCCCGCAAGCCTTTCCGGTGGTCAGCAGCAGCGTGTAGCCATTGCCCGTGCATTGGCAATGGAACCGGACATCATGCTTTTTGACGAACCCACTTCCGCTCTGGACCCTGAAATGGTAGGGGAAGTATTGGAAGTTATGAAACAACTGGCTGCAGAAGGTATGACCATGGTGGTCGTAACCCATGAAATGGGCTTTGCTCGTGAAGTGGCAGACCGTGTGGTATTTATGGACGGCGGTTACATCGTAGAAGAAGGAACACCGGAAGAAGTTTTCGGCAATCCACAAAACAAGAGAACACAGGATTTCTTGAACAAGGTACTGTAAGAGCGATTCGTAAGGCTAACCACATAAATACAAAAAAGCAGTATAAAGCAATTATGCAGAGAGGATTTTATTGGATTCTCTCTGCTTTTTGTTTTTGTTCAGATTAGAAAATAAAAAAAAAGAGAGCTGTTTGGTAGAAGAAAATATGCTTGATAAAATCTTATATATAAAATAAAAAAAGCTGAAATTTTTTATATTGAACTGAACCCAAAAAGTTAGACAATATTTTCAAATTAAAATTGTTTAAGAAGCCAGAAGGGCTTGTTGTCTGTAAATTGCAGGTGGCAAGCCCTCTAACTTTGCTTTGATTCGATGGTTATTATAATAATCTAAATATTCCACCAGTTCCTGCTTGAAATGTTCCATAGATTGAAACTGTTGAAGATAGAGAAGTTCGCTCTTGAGCAATCCAAAGAAATTTTCCATGACAGCATTGTCCAGACAGTTACCCTTTCGGCTCATACTTTGCCGGATACCTTTTTGTTTGAGCATTTGGCGGTAATATTTGTTTTGGTACTGCCATCCTT
>NZ_FRAH01000034.1 GCF_900142265.1 Anaerotignum lactatifermentans DSM 14214
GGGTGAGGTCAGTAAAGGCGGCATGGCGTTCCGTCAGCTTCAAAAACTTCTGCGCCCGTCCTCCCGCGTTCTCATAAGCGGATAGCTGCTCTTGGAGTATGGAAAGCTCCGTTTTCAATGCGTAGTATTCTTCTGAATACTTCTGCGACATTTGCTCGTAGCGGTCTTGCGGGATAGTGCCGAGGGCGTTGTCCTCATAGAGCTTGTTCAGCACCTTGTCGATCTGTTCAAGGCGCGCCGTGATTTGTGGGATACGCTTCTGCTGCTTTTTGGTCTGGTCGGTCTGCTGCATGGCAAGGTTCTTTTTCACTAAGGCTTCAAACTCCGCCCGGTTGCTGATAGAATAGTCCTCGATTTTCTTCAGCACTTCCGCGACGGTCTGCATGAGCAAGTCCGCGTCAATGATGTGCGGGGAATGGCATTTGGGGTTTTTGGCTTTTCCCTTGTGGTACTCGCTGCAATAGGCAACGTGCCGCTTGCCGCCGTTTCTGTAATCTATGCGGATGTGCATTTTTGCGCCGCAATCCTTACAGAAAAGCAAGCCCGACAAAGGGTGGATTTCCCCGTCCCCGTTGGGGCGTCTGACGGGCGCGTTTTCCAAAATCCGCTGTGCGGTTTCAAAGTCGGCGCGGTCAATAATCGGCTCATGCACATTTTCGGTTATCTGCCATTGGCTCCGGTCTACATAGTGGTTCCGCTTGTCCCGGAAATGCTTTGTAGTCTTGAAGTTGACTACATCGCCGCAATACTCCTGCCGTGTAAGGATATGGGTCAAAGTGGCTTTGTTCCACTTGTAACGGTTATCCTCATTGAGCGCCCTGTTTTTGCACGTTCCCCGCCCGCGCTCTTTCATGTAGAATGTGGGCGTTGGGATTTGCGCCTGCGTCAGATATACGGCGATTTGGTTGCGGTTTTTCCCGTCCAGAAACAGGCGAAAAATCAAACGGACAACTCCGGCGGCTTCCTCGTCGATTATCCAAAAATCCTTGTTGTCCGGGGATTTGACATAGCCATAGAGAGCTTCGGTGGCAATCGGCTTTCCACTCATGCCCTTCGTCTTAATGCCGGTCTTTACTTTCTTGCTGATGTCCTTTGCGTACCACTCCGACATGATGTTGATAAAGGGCGCAAACTCCAATGTGTCGGGCTTCTCGCTGTCTATCCCGTTGTTGACCGCGATAAAGCGCACATTGTTCCGTCTGAATATCTCCATAGCGTTGCCGACTTGGAGATAGTCGCGCCCCCAGCGGGTCATGTCTTTCATAATACACACGCCGATTTTACCGTTTTCTACGTCCTCTATCATGCGGGAGTAGGCGGAGCGGTCGAAAAATCTGCCGCTTTCATCGTCGTCAATGTAGTGCCGGATATTCGTCAATTTTAGCTGTCTGGCGTAGCTTTCCAAAAACTTCTTCTGGTTCTGTATGGAGTTGCTTTCGCCGCCGTCCCTGTCCTCGTCGCCTACGGAAAGGCGGGAGTAAAGGGCTGTGATTTTGTTGTAATCATTCATGTGCATATCCTCCTGTGCGTCCATGTAGAGTTCTTTACACTTAAGATTATGCACTCCAGCGGGCGCTGCCATACTCCATACCGTGCCGGTACTTCTTGGCGTTCTTGCTTTTGAGATACACGGCCAATCGCAGGCCAGCGCCGCAGCACAGCCCCACCAGCAGGTCCAAAGGGTGCAGGCTGGGCCACCAGCTGGCCAGCGCCACCGGCAGCGTGGAGAAGAACGAAAGCATTTTTGCCGAAGCGTCCGCACCCACGGCCATCCGCCATCCTTCACCGAAGTTGGTTGCGAACAGCCCCATCAGGATATAGGGCATATTCAGCAAAAGGAGCTTTTTGATGTCAAGTTGCTTTTTCATCTTCATCGTTCCAGCTCCTTCCGCTTGTTCCGGTCCACAACGGCGTGTTTCACCAGCTCTTTGAACTGGCTCAGCTTTGCCAGCACGGACGGACGCTCTGTTTTCTGCGCCTTTCTGACCTTCTTGCCGGTGTACTCGGTAAAGGCAGCGGTCAGGGCATCCGCATCGCGGCCTTTGAAAAAGATCAGGTACTTGGGCGGGGAGCTGCTGCGGTCCTTCTTCACCGCATAGTCAACGCCGTATTTCCGGGCGATCTTTTCAAACTCCTTGATGGAGGGGTCGGTGATCTCGATGTTGGAAACGCCCTGATTCTGGCCGATCAGCTGCTTCACCGTCTGTTTGCCGTGGGGAATCACGGGGGTATCCCGGCTTTTCTGCTTTTGCAGCTTCTTTTCCTTGCGGTGGGCAAGGTACTTGGTGATGGCGGCCTTAAACAGCCGCCCGGTAAACTTTGTTCCGCTGACTACCAGCGTCAAAGTCCTGTTTTCCACTTCCTCCTGCATAGGTCATCGCCTCCTTTCCACGGATTTTGCAGGGGTGGCGCTTGATACTAAGGCGGGACCACCAGCCGCCGCAGCAGGTATTTCATCATGGCAGGCTCCTTTCAACGCAGCTGATCGGAGCGGTCATAGTACAGATGTCCCTGGCGCACCTTGGCATGGCTGAGAATCTTGATGTGGCCCTTTTCCTGGTTCTCCAGGCTTTTCTGGTATCCGGCCTCCGTCAGAAACAGGCGGGTCCGTTCGCCTTTCCAGCCCACCGGCGAATCGTGGGTCAGCACATCGAAGATAATCATGTGCCGGGTGTCCTCGGCAAACCGCTCCAAATCCATGTACTCATGGCCGTGGTAGTTCTGCGCCCCGGCCTTGAGCCGCATTTCCTCCATCAGCTGGCCCACGGTCTTACGCTCAGGCATGGCGCGCACCTCCTTTCCCGCGTCCCTGGCCTTTCACAGTCAGGATACCGTCCAGGGTGGTAGCGGTGATCCGCAGGCGCTCAGCGGTGGCGATGTCATTCTTCACGGTCTCGTCGATGCCGTGGCCGCAGACCACCAGCACATGGGACCGGCGCAGATAGTCTCGCACCATATCCAGCCCGTCCTTGTGTTCCTGGGGAATCTCGTCCTTGAGGAAGGTGGACAAGAACAGAACCGGGCAGATGGGCGAATACCCGGCGTCGTACACCTGGCGGCAGTAGGTGGCAGCGTTCTCGGCGTTCTCATACTGGTTGTTGCTCCAGGGAGCCGTAATGTAGGCAAGAGGTCGTTTCATGGCAAAATCCTTTCTCCCGGTATTGCCGGGCAACAGAAAAGCGGCTGTTTACCAGCCGCCTGTGTTCATATCGTGATTGACTTGTACGGTGTAGTGATTGCTGATCGTGGTGGGCGCGTTGAACAGCACTGCAAGCAAATACTGTTTCATATTGCGGACCTCCGTGGTGTTTTTCTGCATACCGTCCATGACAAATCGGATATGCTCGCTATCCAGCTTCAAGAACCGGGAGCGCACGACTTCATGGGGAAAGTCGCTGCCAGCGATCCGAGTGGTTTTACGTTTGGCACAAACGGTCTCCACCATCAGCTCCACAATCTCGTCCAGGTCCTCACGGTAGGTCGAAAACTCTCTGCACAGATAGTCATACTCGATGTTCTCCAGAATCAATTCCCGATAATTTTCTATCTCTGAGACAGACATCGCATCCCTTCCTTTCCGTTCCGGCAGCTGTGCTGCCGCTGTTTCCCGGAAGGGAATGGAATCGGTACTTGCTCCATGAGTATTTTGTTTTTGAGTATTTGGTTTCTCTATATTTAATTCTGCGGGCTTTTCCGTATCCGGTTTATCCAGATACGGGTTTTCCGTATCTGGTGAAGCCGTATCTGGTACAGCCGTATCCGGCCTTGGCGTTTCTGGCTGCCTGGGCTGGGGTTTCTCATAAATCACATACTCGGTGTCGCTGATCCGGCCTTGTTGGTCCCGCAGCTGGTTCCGCACGATGTAACCGGCGGTTTCCAACTCCCGCAGCGCACTGCCGATGGCATCAACGCCCTCCTTGCAGATTTTCGCAAGTCCACGGGTAGTATAGTTCCAGTCATCAGGCAGGGATAACATCATGGAAAGAAGCCCCTTTGCCTTGAGGGATAGTTCGTGGTTCCGCAGGTGATGATTGCTCATCACGGTATAATCTTTGGTCCGTTCAATGCGAAAAACGGCCATTGACTTCACTCCTTTCTAATTTTAGGGCATGAAAAAAGCCACAATCCTTCGTGAAAAAGACTGTGGCTTTCAGCTGTTTTTGTTGTTCTGCCAGGGCCGGTAAGGACGCTTGTACTTCGGCGGATGACTGAACATCGGCTCATGCTCCGAAAACGGGAGGGTCTGCAAAACCCGGTCAATGTCGGTGGATTCCATATCATACTGGGACTGGCAACTTTCCCGGATGGCATCTTTGATGCTCTGGACAGTACACATATTCATTCCTTTCCTTTCGTAGTGATAATGAGTTTACGGGTGGCGGCGGCGCTTGTCCGGTTTGAAGTCGAGCACATGGCCCTCGATCACACGGGCATACCGCTTGATTTTGATTTCCCGACGCTTCTGGCTTACGAGGGCGGCCTGATACCCGTCCTCCGTAAGAAACAGCCGCATATCATCGCCGGGGCAGCCGTAGGAACAAGGGCGCTGAACGGAAAACTCGATCATCCAGCGGGTGCTGTCCTGAAAACGCTCTACGGCCAAGATATTGTGTCCTTTCAGCTCACGGGCTGAAATATCCCTCATAGGCGGCTCCTTTCATCGTTCCTGGTCTCTCTGGCGCTTCTTCTGCCACGCCTCCAGCAGTTTGATAATGGTTTCCTGCATCCGCTGGGGCGTATAGCTTTTGGGGAAATACTTCCGCAGGGTGTCGGAGGTGAAAGTCACTTTGTCGAGATCACTTTTCTTTTCCTCACCCATGATGACGCGCATCATATCGAGGGTCAGATGTCCCTCCTGGCTGTATTTCTTGAGTCGCTGAGCCTGGGAGAGAGAGGGGGTAGCCTGTTCGCTGTCCATCGCGTCCAGCAAATCCCGCTGTTCTTCTTTTTTGAGAAAGGACAGCTCATAAGCCGGATTGAGGGCGATTTTCTTTTCATCGACCATATCCAGCAGTTCGGGAATCAGCTCCGTCAGGCGGATATAGCGCTGCACCTGGTTCCTACTCGAACCAGCCTGCTGCGCCAACAATTCATCTGCACGCAACTTCGTCCCAAGTTGGGACGAAGTTAAGTCCCCCCGTGCGCCTTGGTGTTTCATAGCCTCCAGCTTCATCTTGTAAGCAAAGGCCCTTTCGCTGGGGAGCAGGCTTTCACGTTGTAAGTTGCTGTCCACCATGATGATAGTGGCAGCATCATCGTCCAGGTCTCGGACAATGACAGGCATGGTTTCTTTCTCGGCCAGCTCACTGGCCCGGTGCCGCCTGTGACCGGCAACCAGCTCATAGCCGCCCTCCGGGTCCGGGCGGGCGATCGCCGGAACCAGAACACCATACTGCCGAACGCTGTCGGCGGTCTCCATCATGGCCTCGTCATCCTTGACTTTGAAGGGATGCCCCTTAAATGGGTGCAGCTCAGACAGCGGAATTTCCTGTATCTTCTCCAGCTTGGCATCCTGGCGGCTTTCCTCGGTGGAAAACAAATCATCGTATGGAGCCAGCTCTACTTTTTTCGCGCTGCTTTTCAAGTTTTATCACCTCCTTGGTCAGATTCTTATAGCCCTCGGCCACCTTGCCATTAGGGTCATGGGCAAAAATGCTTTTGCCCTCGGCGCTGATCTCCTTTGCCCGGACAGAATGGGGAATCTCGGTGCCGAACACCTTGATTTTGCTGCCATAGGTCTCCCGCAGCAGGGCGGCAATCTCCTTGGCGAAGTTGGTGCGGTTGTCCACCATCGTCAGCAATATGCCGTCGATCTGGAGCTTGGGGTTGATCTGCCGCTTCACCTTGTTTACGGTCTGGAGCAGCTGTTCCAGGCCCTTGGCGGGCAGGTACTCCGCCTGAACGGGGATTATGACCCTGTTGGCGGCGGCCAGGGCGTTGACCGTGAGCATACCCAGGGATGGCTGGCAGTCAATCAGGATATGGGAATACTGTCCCTTGAGCGTGTCCAGATACTGCCGCAGGATGGTCTCTCGGCTCATGGCGTTCACCAGGGAGACCTCCATGCCGGAGAGCTGGATGTCTGCGGGCATCAGGTCAACGCCCTCCGGGTGGTGCAGGATACCCTCGCCGGGGCGCAGCGGCTCGTCCATCAGGATACGGCCCATCGCGTCGGACAGGGTAAAGGGCAGCTTGTCCGGCTGGGGGTGGCCCAGGCTGATGGTCAGGCTGCCTTGCGGGTCCCCGTCGATCAGCAGCACTTTCTTTCCGGCCTGCGCCAGCCCAATCCCCAGGTTCGCGCAGGTGGTTGTCTTGCCAACGCCGCCTTTCTGGTTGGCGATGGCGATGATTTGCGTGTTCAATGACTTCACCTCATTTCTGAATTGTTCTATGGCTTCTGGAAATAGAAAAAGCCGCCACTTCAAAAATTGAAAGTGACGGCCTTTTCTTATCCCGGAATGAAATTCCCCGGAAACGCAAAAAGCGCCCAGTAGAAAATACTGAGCGCTTGGCGATTAGATTTATTCTCTTTTGTTCAAATTAGGTCAAATTCAGACAAACCGTTTTCACGAAAAAGGTCTCTTGGAGATGTATAAATAAACATCCCCTTGGCATCCCAAAATCGCGTCTCGGTTGTCCTATTTTTTAACCCATAAGCCCTCTTTTTGGGGTGGTTGTCCACCATTTAACCCATAGAAAACGGGTTAAAAGAGGCTTCGTTCTGTCAAATTGCGTCAAACCATTTGAAAAGGAAAAACCCCGGAAACCGCGTAGTTCCGGGGTTTTTGACCACTTTTGATAAAGTTTAGCGCTTGCTGAACTGCGGAGCGCGACGGGCAGCCTTGAGGCCGTACTTCTTTCTTTCTTTCATACGAGGGTCTCTTGTCAGGAAGCCAGCTTTTTTCAGAGCGGGTCTGAAATCGCCGTCAGCCTGCAACAGAGCTCTGGAGATGCCGTGTCTGATAGCACCTGCCTGACCTGTGAAGCCACCGCCGTGTACGTTCACCAGAACGTCGAATTTCGCTGTTGTTGCTGTCAGTTCCAGGGGCTGACGAACAATAACTTTCAGTGTTTCCAGACCGAAATATTCATCAATGTCTCTTTTGTTGATTGTGATTTTGCCGTTACCGGGTACCAGGTAAACTCTAGCTACAGAAGATTTTCTTCTGCCTGTGCCGTAATATCTAGCTGCTGCCATGATGCTTTCCTCCTTCGATTAAAATTTCAGTTCCAGTACTTCAGGTTTCTGCGCTGCATGGGGATGTTCTGCGCCAGCATATACATGCAGTTTGCCGAACATTTTTCTGCCCAGAGCGTTTTTAGGAAGCATACCTTTTACAGCATGTTCGATTACTCTTTCAGGGTGTGTTTCCAGCATTTTGTCCAGTCTTACTGTTTTCAGACCACCGATGTAGCCTGTGTGGTGGTGATACAGTTTCTGTGTCAGTTTTTTACCTGTCACAGCTACCTTTTCTGCGTTGATAACGATTACATAGTCGCCCATGTCAACGTTGGGTGCATACTGGGGTTTGTTTTTACCTCTTAAGATGTTTGCGATTTCGGAAGCCAGACGGCCCAGTGTCAGGTCTGTTGCGTCAACAACGTACCATTTTTTTGTTACATCTGCTTCTTTCGCAATGTAAGTAGTTCTCATGGTTCTTTTACCTCCCTTATCATATTTTCCTTTGACTCTTTGACTTTACGAACGATACGGGAATACCGCCGTAATCTCCATTATGTGGCTTTCCACATAACTTATTGAGTCCCACCTTGAGAAACATATATTCAAAGCGTGAAACACGCTTCAAAATCAAAATAACAGCTTTATTATTATAATACCTGAAAATGCCGCTGTCAAGGGCTTTCTAAGGCAAATCGTAATAAATTTCCCGTAAAGTCAGGCCCTGCGGCTCTGCGGTCTGTCCTGCCTGTCTGCGGTCTTTGCCGGCGATGATTTCTGCCACCTTTTCTGCCGGAATTTTTCCCTGTCCCACGGCAATGAGGGTACCAGCCAGAATCCGTACCATATTATACAAAAAGCCATCCCCAGTGACCAAAATGCGGATATGCGGGCCTTCCTGTTCCACATGGCAGTCAAAAATGGTACGAACCGTTGTGGAAACAGAACTGCCTGCGGCACAGAATGCCGCAAAATCATGAGTTCCCACAAAAGCCTTTGCCCCTTCGTTCATTTTTTCCAAATCCAGCGGACTATATACAAATGTGCTGTAAAGCCGCTCCTTGGGGTTTTTGTATGGACTCTGATAGATATGATATTCGTAAGTTTTTTTGACGCAGTCGTACCGAGGATGGAAATCCCCCGGCACTTCCCTTGCCGCTGTCACCACAATATCCTCCGGCAAAAAGGGACGGATTGCCAGCGGAATTTTTTCCGGCGGAATGGTGGTTTCTACATCAATGACCGCCCTTTGTCCCAGTGCGTGAACGCCTCTGTCTGTACGACTGGCACCGATGCATTCCAGCTCTGGATTGCGAAAGAGTGTCCGCAGGGCTTTTTCTACTTCGCCTTCCACCGTCAGCACTTCCGGCGATTTCTGTTTCTGCCACCCACTGTAACGGGTGCCATCATATGCGATTGTCAATAAGATTCTCATGGGTTTTGTTTCCCCTTTCTCTTTTTCCAATACCATGCCAAAAGCCCCACCACCACCGTCATGCCATAACAGCAGACTGCCCGCAGCAAAAGCCCTTTGGCAGGACCCACACCAAAGCGGTTCAAAAAGGCATCCTGCACATAATACAGGAAAATACCATGGTACAAATACAAATAAAAACTCATGCGGTCAATGCCCTGAACAACTTTCCACGCCATCACACGGTCTGCAACCTTTTTCCCAATCCAGAACAAAAATAAAATAGCACAGAACACATAAAGGGTATGGACATCCTCCAGAAAAGATACCCGGAAAAAACCACGGTTATTGGCGTTACTCAAAAGCCCGTCAGCCAGCACAAAAACCACAAAGCCTGTCAGCAGTACGCCCTGATTTTTCCGAATGCCTTCCAGAAATCTGTCGTAATATTTCCCGGCGTAACAGCCCAATACCCAATAAGCCAAATAAGACGTAAACACACGGTCATTATAGATAAATTCCGTTCCGGGAGAAAGAATCCCAATCATGGCAGGCAATCCTCCGTGGAACAGGCGCATAAGCATCACAGACGCCAACGCCGCTACCCAAAAATCTACTTTTTCCGTCATTTTCCGCCACAAGGGCATCAGGAGATAAAACTGGAAAATGATGATGATAAAGTAAAACGGTGCAATCATATTCCCCAGAAGCAAAGATTCTCCCAGAAATCCCGCATCAAAGGTATAATACCCCAAATCAATGAGTCCCAAATAGGAAATGATAACGGCAATGACATAAGGCACCCCGATTTTCCGTATTCTGCCCCAAAGAAAAGAGCCATAGGAAAAAGCACCTTCCTTTCGGAAATATTTCAGGGCAGACAGGAAAATAAATCCCTGCACCACAAAGGCAGACAACCGCCAAGGCACATATACTCCAAAAAAGGAGATATTTTCCTTAGGCAGTCCCGTTACCGCCACAGAACAAATATGAATCCACATGACCAACAGGCAAAGCACCACATTGACAAATGAAATTTCCCGATTTCGCATGTTTTCCCCTCCCGAAAACAAAAGGCGTTGACTTCATAAAAAAATAGCCGAAATCCTTAGAACAAAAGGGCTTCCGGCTATCTTCTTTTTACTTAAATGATATAAGGAATGTTTTTTGAATGGAAACCAACTTTTGCCAACACCCTTTTTCTCAAATCATAAATGGCAGATAATTCCCTGCAATGCGCAGTGCCACCACAAACACCAGATACACCGCTGTCATCACAACCGCCCGATAATCCCGGCTTTCCATGTGCATGACGTTCATGCGTGTTCTGTGTTCATCCCCATGGTAACATCTGGCTTCCATAGCCATGGCAAGTTCTTCTGCCCGGCGGAACGCGGAAATGAACAGAGGTACCAGAATGGGAATCATGCTCTTTGCTTTCTGCATCAGGTTCCCTGTGTCGAAATCTGCCCCTCTTGCCTGCTGTGCTTTGATGATCTTGTCTGTTTCATCCAGCAGTGTGGGAATGAAACGCAGTGCAATGGTCATCATCATCGCGATTTCATGGGCAGGCACACCGATGCGTTTCAAAGGACGCAGGATGTACTCAATGCCGTCTGTGAGCTGGATGGGTGTTGTGGTCAGTGTCAGTACAGAGGAACCCACAATGAGCAGTACCAGACGCACACACATTTTCACAGCCATGTAAATGCCTTCCCATGTGAGATGCAGGAAGCCAAATTCCCAAATCACCTGTTCCCCTTGGGTCAAAAAGAGGTTGATGACCGCCGTAAAGAGAATGATGATGACAATGCTTTTCAAGCCTTTCAGCATAAATTTCAAAGGCACTTTGGATACTTTGATCACTGCGCCCAAAATGGCTGTTACGCAGACATACCCAATAAAGGTATTGACTACAAACAGCGAAATGATAAACAAAAATGTTACGACAATTTTGACTCTGGCATCCAGCCGATGAATCGGCGATTCTGCCGGATAATATTGTCCGATGGTTATATCCCGAATCATGATTTCACCTGCTTTACCAGTTTTAATAATACTTCTTTTGCTTCCTTGACGGTATATACGTCTGTGGGCACATCATAGCCCCGTTTTTTCAGCTCTGCGAACACATAGCTTACCTGAGGCGCAGCCAGACCCATTTGTTCCAGTTCTTCCACATGGGAGAAAATTTCCTTGGGTGTACCCTGCATAGCCGCTTTGCCGCGATGCATTACAATGATGCGATCCACCAGTTTTGCCACGTCCTCCATGCTGTGGCTTACCAGAATAACGGTAATGCCCCGTTTGTCATGAAGGTCTTTGATTGCCTGCAGGATTTCGTCACGACCTCTAGGGTCCAGACCCGCAGTCGGCTCGTCCAGAATGAGAACTTCAGGATTCATAGCAAGTACCCCTGCGATGGCTACACGGCGTTTCTGACCGCCGGAAAGCTCAAAGGGAGACTTTTCGTAAATCTCCTCGGAAATGCCAACGGTTTCCAGCGCGGAAACCACATTGTGATGGATTTCTTCTTCTGTCAGCTTCAGGTTTGTAGGACCAAAAGCTACATCTTTATATACTGTCATTTCAAAAAGCTGGTATTCGGGATACTGGAAGGCCAGACCAATACGGCGGCGCACTTCCTTCAGCTTTGTTTTGTCTTTATGAATGTTTTCCCCGTCCAGCAGAATTTCCCCAGATGTGGGAGAAATGATGCCGTTAAGATGCTGGATCAATGTGGATTTGCCGGAGCCTGTATGACCGATGAGACCAATGAACTCCCCTTTCTGGATTTCCAGTGTCACATCATCCAGCGCAACTTTTTCGAATGCCGTACCGGGATTGTAAACATGGGTCAAGTGGTTGATTTTAATTGACATATCGCACCTACCATTTCTTCAATCGTTAATATATCCGCAGGCAGTTCAACGCCTTCCTTTCGCAGCAAATAAGCCACTTCTGTCACCTGCGGCACGTCCAGACCGTATTTCTGCAAAGTTTCCACCTGTGAGAAAATCTCTTTGGGTGTACCCTGCATTACCAGATCCCCGTCGTCAATGACAAAGACCTTGTCTGCCCGTACGGCTTCATCCATATAATGGGTAATCAGAATCATGGTGATTCCTTCTTCCCGATTCAGTCGTTCGATGGTTTCCATGACATCTCTGCGTCCCACAGGGTCCAACATGGCTGTAGGCTCGTCCAGTACGATGCACTTGGGCTTCATAGCCAACACCCCAGCAATGGCAATCCGCTGTTTCTGACCGCCAGAAAGCTTAGAAGGGGTATGAGTAGCATATTCACTCATGCGTACCGTCGCCAAAGCTTCATCCACGCGTTTGCGGATTTCCTTTGGCTCCACACCCATATTTTCGGGGCCGAAAGCAATGTCTTCTTCTACCACCGTTGCTACCAGCTGGTTATCGGGATTCTGGAATACCATCCCCGCTGTCTGGCGGATTTCCCAAACCAGTTCGTCATTTTTTGTATCCATATCATCCACCCATAGGGTACCGCCAGTGGGCTGCACCAAGGCGTTAATATGTTTCGCAAAGGTAGATTTGCCAGAGCCGTTATGTCCCAGTACTGCCACAAAATCACCTTTGTTGATTTCGATGTTTACATTTTTCAAGGCCGCAACCTTTTCTTCTTTTGTGCCATGATCCGTTTCCAAAACCCTTACATATTCGTAAGTCAGATCTTTGGCCTTTACCATTTTCATCGCTTCTTTGTTCACCTTTTTCCTCCGTGAAAATCATATTTTTCACACTTAAAGTCTATGGTAAAAAATACTCACAGCTATCAATAAGATACCTTTTTTCCGCCAAAAAGTCAAGAAAAAACGGCGTTTCGCCTTTTCTTTCTATGCTTTACAGAGATGTGACAAACGGACATTTGTCTTAAAAAATTCTTCTGTTTTCTGAGATATTCCTGTAACACAAGTGCAAACAAGCTGTAACGGTAACTTTACCTTCCTGTAACCTACGATTGCACTTTCTGTGGTATGATAACAACATGAAAAGAAAAAATTCGACAAAGGAGGTTTTCCAGTATGAACATGAAAAAATTAATGATTGCAGCAGCCGTAGTATTCTCCCTGTCTTTTGCCACAGGTATGACATATTCTTTCCAGGCATCCAACGCATTGGAAAACGCTCCTGTAGCAGAAACAACCGCCACAGAAGAACCCGTGGCACTGGTTTCTGCAAGCACATCCATTCGCTAAATAACATTCATTGTATATCTCCTAACCTAATAAAAAAGTCGGAATCTATGCAGATTTCGGCTTTTTTATGTTGTCAGAAATCCATGCTTTGGCATAAAAAAAGACATACACAGAGCAACTTTCCCTTAAGAAAACATTGGTTTTCCTTCATTTCTTAAGGGAAAGTGCGACAGCTGTCTTCAGAAGAAAATATACCAAATAAAATCCCAGTAAAAAAATAAGCTGGAACCCTTTCTCAAGGATTCCAGCTATATTTCTTTTTCTTATGAAGCAGCACGGAATGTGTCTGCCTGAATTCATAAAAATTAAACCAGTTCGATGATAACTTCCATCGCACCGTCGCCTTTACGAGCGCCCAGTTTCACAATTCTTGTGTAACCGCCGTTACGACCAGCGTATTTGGGAGCGATTTCGTCGAACATTTTTGCAGCCATGTCAACTTTTTTGCTGTTCTTTCTGATTTTTTTGCCATCAGCAGGAACTTCTGTAACAGGGTACAGGTAAGCCAGCATCTGACGTCTAGCTGCCAGTCTGGAAGGTTTATCCTTCTTAACTGTTTTCTTAACTTCGTCATAAACAGTTACTTTTTTGCCGTTTACAACTTCTTTCACTCTTTTGCCGTTAGCGTCTTTTTTCGCTACTTTTGCTGTTACTTCAACTTCTTCGAAGTTTTCTCTTTCTTTCACAGCCAGAGTGATCAGTTTTTCAGCGATTCTTCTTACTTCTTTCGCTCTTGTTTCTGTTGTTTTGATTTTACCGTGGTACAACAGGTTTGTAACCTGGTTTCTCAGCAGAGCTTTTCTCTGAGGAGTTGTTTTACCCAGTTTTCTATATCCGGATGCATGCATTGTTGAATCCTCCTTGTTCTCACCTGCAAAACTTACCCCGACCCCACTGCTTCTTCGGGCTTACGTGTGTCGTAATTTCGCAGTAAATAATAGTAGCCGATTATTCGTCGCTGGGTCTGAGTGCCAGTCCCAGTTCCGCCATTTTGTTCAGTACTTCTTCCAGGGACTTGCGGCCCAGGTTTCTTACCTTCATCATTTCTTCTTCTGTCTTGTTTGCCAGGTCTTCCACGGTGTTGATACCTGCACGTTTCAGGCAGTTATAAGAACGCACGGACAGATCCAGTTCTTCAATGCTCATTTCCAGAACTTTTTCTTTCTTGCCTTCTTCTTTTTCAACCATGATGGAAGCATCTTTCGCATTGTCAGAAAGATCGATGAACAGGTTCAAATGCTCATTCAGAATCTTTGCACCGTAGCTAACTGCATCGTCGGGCGCAATGGTTCCGTTTGTCCAGACTTCCAGAGAGAGTTTGTCATAGTCAGTGATCTGACCAACACGAGTATTTTCAACCAGGAAGTTTACTCTTGTAACAGGTGTGAAAATACTGTCTACCGGAAGCATGCCGATTGGCTGATCGTCTTTTTTGTTCTTGTCGGCACCAACATAGCCGCGGCCTTTCTGAATGGTGATTTCCATATACAGTTTGCTGCCAGGGCCACCGGAAAGTGTCGCAATGTGATGGTCAGGGTTCAGGATTTCGATGTCGCTGTCTGCTTTGATGTCAGAGCCTTTGACTTCGCCTTCGCCTTCCATGTCAATGTACGCAATTTTCGGTTCGTTGCCTTCGCTGGTGTTTTTGATTGCCAGCCCTTTCAGATTCAGGATGATTTCTGTCACGTCTTCTTTTACGCCAGGAATCACGCTAAATTCATGAAGTACGCCGTCAATTTTTACGTTGCTGACTGCTGCGCCAGGCAGGGAAGAAAGCAGGATTCTTCTCAGGGAGTTGCCCAGAGTTGTGCCATAGCCTCTTTCCAGAGGTTCTACCACAAATTTGCCATAAGTTCCGTCCGGTGCCATCTCAGCAATTTCAATGCGAGGTTTCTCAAATTCAAACACTCATTCAAACCTCCCTTTTTTATGATAGATGGCCGCAAGGAAAAATGCCTTGCGGCTTTAGAATTGACTTCACTGCACAATCGAGATTGATTATTTGGAGTACAGTTCGACGATCAGTGTTTCTTCAACGGGAACATCGATCTGTGCTCTTGTGGGTTTCGCAACTACGGTGCCGCTCAGTGCATCGTGGTTAGCTGTCAGCCATTCGGGTACCAGTCTGCCGTCTGTTACAGCCAGAACGTCTTTGTATCTCTGAATGGTTTTGTATTTTTCTTTTACTTCAACAACGTCGCCAACTTTCACCTGGTAAGAAGGGATATCTACAGGTTTGCCGTTAACTGTAACGTGTTTGTGACGAACGATCTGTCTAGCTTCTTTTCTTGTTCTGCCGTAACCCAGACGGAACATAACGTTGTCCAGTCTCATTTCCAGCAGCATCAGAAGGTTTTCACCAGGGATACCTTCTTTTTTAGCGATTTTTTCAGCCTGTGCATAGTAGCTACGGAACTGTTTTTCCAGTACGCCGTAGATGAATTTCGCTTTCTGCTTTTCTCTCATCTGCAGACCGTATTCGCTCATTTTTCTGTTTGCTCTCAAGTTCTGTTTTTTGGATTTTTTATCAATACCCAGGTAGATGGGATCCAGATTCAGGGATCTGCATCTTTTCAATACTGGTACTCTATCTCTAGCCATTATTCTTACACCTCCTGAAAATTATACTCTTCTGCGTTTTGGTGGTCTGCAACCATTGTGAGGAACGGGTGTAACGTCTCTGATCAGTGTTACATCCAGACCTGCAGCCTGCAGAGCGCGGATTGCAGCTTCACGTCCGCTACCGGGACCTTTAACGAAAACTTCGATTGTTTTCAGACCGTAGTCGGAAGCAGCTTTCGCAGCTGTGTCTGCTGCCATCTGTGCAGCATAAGGAGTAGATTTTCTGGAGCCTCTGAAGCCCAGCTGACCTGCGGATGCCCAGGACAGAGCATTACCTACTGCGTCAGTGATTGTAACGATTGTATTGTTAAAAGTAGACTGGATATGAGCCTGACCACGTTCTACTTTTCTTTTGTCACGGCGTCTGCGAGTTGTAGCTTTTTTCACAGTTTTCTTAGCCATTTCTTCAAACCTCCTTCATGAAATCAATTATTTCTTCTTGTTCGCAACAGTCTTTCTAGGACCTTTTCTTGTTCTTGCGTTTGTTTTTGTTTTCTGACCTCTTACAGGCAGGCCTTTTCTATGACGAATGCCTCTGTAGCAGCCGATTTCAATCAGTCGTTTGATGTTCAGAGCGATTTCTCTTCTCAGGTCACCTTCTACAGTCTGAGTTCTGTCGATGACGTCACGGATTCTAGCAACTTCTTCATCAGTCAGATCTCTAACTCTTGTATCCAGGTCTACGCCTGCTTCTTTCAGAATACGAACAGCACTGGAATGGCCAATGCCATAAACGTATGTCAAACCAACTTCAACGCGTTTTTCTCTTGGTAAGTCTACACCAGCAATACGTGCCATGTATATCTTGCACCTCCTATGATAATTCCTCTATCTATAACAAAAAAAGTTCAAAATAATATTCGCATAAATATGTTGTAAGCGTTGGGCATTACAAACGAGAAGAACAGCCGTCAGTCTGCCTGCTGCTCCCGCTATTAACTGTATGCTCCTTCGTCTTACCTTGACGGATTTACCAACGGCTTCCGAGGACGTTTACCCCCGTAAAGCCATAACGAAATCATCAGCCTTGTTTCTGTTTATGCTTGGGATTTTCACAAATGACCATTACACGACCTTTTCTTTTGATGATTCTGCATTTTTCACACATGGGTTTTACAGATGGTCTTACTTTCATTGTGATCGCTCCTTCCTTATTTCGCTCTCCAAATGATTCTGCCCTTTGTCAGGTCATAAGGAGACATTTCCACTAACACTTTGTCACCGGGCAAAATACGGATGAAATTCATACGCAGCTTGCCGGAGATATGCGCCAAAATCTGATGGCCGTTTTCCAGTTCCACCTGAAACATGGCGTTCGGTAATTTTTCCAGCACGGTTCCTTCTACTTCAATAACGTCATTTTTTGACAAGACCAAGAACCTCCTTAAATTATGTTTCCGCCAACTTCTTGTACTTTTTGATGGCCTTTGCGATATCCGCATCCAGGACGTAAGCCCCTTCGGCCAGTTTATCGGCCAAAACCGTGTCCACATATCCGGTTGGCTGCACGTGGATCATCTTCTTGCGTTTTGGCTTTTCAATCTTGCGGCGTTTGCCGTCTGCCAGATAGACATAAGCCCCTTCCACAAAAAGCACCATCAACGTATCGCCCTTGTCGTGGCCGCTTTTGGAATAAACCACTTGCCCGCTCTGATATTCCATCGTTCTCACCTCATTACATTCGTGGGATAACGTAAGGATTTTGACTTTTCAGCCGCCATCAAAACGGTATCATTTCTATTTCGTGGAGTCTTGCTCCACCGAAGCCGCTCTTTAGCTGCTCCCCAAAAATTTTCACATTGACTTAAGCAACGCGTTCCCTTCTTGCTCAGGCGTCCAGACCAGCGATGATCGCTTTTGTGATCTCGTCGATGGGCATGGTGCCGTCTACTTCAAAGAGAATACCTTCTTTTTCATAAAAGCCTACCAGAGGTTCGCTCTGTTCGTGGAATGTCTGGATACGTTTTTTACCAGCTTCCACTGTGTCGTCTTTACGCTGCGTCAATTTTTCGCCGCATACATCACAGATACCCTCAACTTTGGAAGGAAGGAACATTTTGTTATATGTTGCACCGCATTTAGGACAAGTCTGTCTTGCTGTCAATCTTTCCAGCATCACTTCGTCAGGTGCGTTGATATAAACAACTTTATCCAGTTTTACCATTTCTTCCAGTTTTTCCGCCTGTACGACTGTACGAGGGAAACCATCCAGAATGAAACCTTTTGCGCAGTCGTCTTTTTTGATTCTTTCCTGAACGATCGCGATGATCAGTTCATCAGAAACCAAACCGCCTGCTGCCATAATGGATTTCGCCTGATTACCAAGCTCTGTTCCTTTTGCCACTTCTTCTCTGAGCATATCGCCTGTAGAAATATGAGCGATGCCGTAATGTTTCACCAGTCTTGCTGCCTGTGTGCCTTTGCCGGCTGCAGGCGCACCAATGAGTACCAATTTCATATACGAATCAACCTCTTTTCTTTATAGGCCTTCTCTCTGTTTTTCTCCCCAAGTAACAACCGGCGGGAAATGCATGCTGCATTCCCCAGGCGGCTGCTATTATTCGCTCAAAAATCCTTTATAGTGACGCATCAGCAACTGGCTTTCCAGTGCTTTTACGATATCCAGTGTAACGCCAACCACGATGATCAGTGTCGTACCACCGAAGCCAACATTCACTTTGAAGATCCACTGCAGCGCAACAGGCACCATAGCCAGGATTGCGTAGCAGATTGCGCCAACCAGTGTGATTCTGCTTACCACTCTGGTGATATAAGCGCTGGTGGGCTGACCAGGTCTGATACCAGGGATGAAGCCACCGTTCTTCTTCATGTTCATCGCGATTTCATTGGGGTTGATCACGATGGATGTGTAGAAATATGTGAAGAAGATAATCAATAATACATACAGACACGCACCGATGGGGTGTGTCATATTCAGAACTTCGATCACCTTTGTGAAAACTTCACCCTTGTTGGGGATAAAGTTACCAATCTGCTGCGGGAACTGCAGCAAAGAGATTGCAAAGATGATGGAGATAACGCCGGAAGTATTTACCTTGATCGGCATTGTTGTGCTTCTGCCGCTGGCCTGTTTTCTGCCAACCATTTTGGAAGAGTACTGCACGGGCAGTCTTCTTTCACCACGGTTTACGCAAACGATGAATGCCAGAACGATGAGCAGAATCACCAGAATTGCAGCAACCTTTACCGCACCCATTGCACCGGAACCGCTGATCATGTAGTACAGACTAGCCGCACCCATAGGCAGACCGGAAACGATGTTGATAAAGATTACCATGGAAGAACCATTGCCAATCCCTTTTGCTGTAATCTGTTCTGCCAGCCACATTACAAATGTGGAACCGCAAACCAGAGTTACAACAGAAGCAACATAGTACAGCATATTTGCTTCCACATACATGTTCTGATAGGTATATGTTAACCCAATACCCTGTATGAGCGCAAGTATTACTGTTAAATATCTGCTATAAGACTGCAATTTTTTTCTGCCTTCGGGACCTTCTTTTGAAAGCTGTTCAAATTTGGGAATCGCGATGGTCAACAGCTGCATGATAATGGAAGCATTGATATAAGGACCAATACCCATTGCAAAGATTGACCAGCTGGAGTTGGCGCCGCCAGCAATCATGCTGTACAGTGTGCCTACCCCTGCGGATTCTCTTGCCGCAACCACACTTGCTGCGTCAATACCGGGCAGAGCAATTTGTGTACCGATTCTGATGATTGCGAAAATCATCAGCGTATACAGAATTTTGTTTCTAATTTCTTTCGTCTTCCAAGAATTTACGAAAATCTTAAACAATTAGATCACCTCTGCTTTGCCGCCGGCTGCTTCGATTTTTTCCTGAGCTGTTTTGCTGTAGAAGTTTACTTTCACGGTCAGCTTTCTTTCCAGATCGCCTTCGCCAAGAATCTTCACGCCATCTCTAGGATTACTGATCAAACCTACGGCTTTCAAAGCATCGATATCTACTACTGCGTCGTTTTCAAATACATTCAGCATGGAAACGTTGATAGCAACGATTTCTTTGCTGTTTCTGCATGTGAAGCCTCTTTTAGGGAGTCTTCTGTACAAAGGCATCTGACCGCCTTCGAAGCCGCACTTGCCGCCGGAACCGGAACGCTGACCCTGACCTTTGTGACCTCTGCCTGCTGTCTTACCGTTGCCGGTTGCATGACCTCTGCCTCTTCTCCAATTTTTTTCTCTGGAGCCTTCAGCAGGTCTCAATTCGCATAAGTTCATTATGGCACCTCCTAAAATTAAACTTCTTCAACTTTTACAAGGTGGCTAATCTGATGAATCATGCCTCTGATAGCCGCGTTGTCCTGTTGAATCACGCTGCTGTTTGTCTTTCTCAGACCCAGCGCCTGTACTGTTTTTTTATGTTTCGGAATTGCTCCGATTGTAGATTTCACCAATGTGATTTTAATTTCAGCCACTGTCAATTCCTCCTTAACCCAAGAGTTCTTCTACAGTAATGCCACGCAGTTTTGCTACTGCTTCAGGTGTTGTCGCTCTGGACAGACCTTCGATTGTAGCGCTTACTACGTTACGTTTGTTGTTGGAACCCAGGGATTTTGTTCTGATGTTGCGGATACCTGCCAATTCCAATACGGCACGAGCAGGGCCACCAGCGATGATACCGGTACCTTCTGCAGCAGGCATCAGCAGAACGCTTGCGCTGCCGTATGTGCCTGTAACGCCGTGGAAGATGCTGTCTACATCATTTCTGTTTACTTCGATGATGTTTTTCATAGCGTCTTCTTTCCCTTTGCGGATAGCATCGGGGATTTCAGCAGCTTTACCAACGCCGCAGCCTACATGACCGTTGCCGTCGCCAACAACAACCAGTGCGGAGAATCTCATGGTACGACCGCCTTTAACAACTTTTGTTACGCGGTTGATGGTAACTACTTTATCTTTCAGATCTAAAGTGCTTGGATCGATTCTTTTCAACTTGCTTTCCTCCTTGCCTTAGAATGTCAAACCGGCTTCTCTTGCTGCTTCCGCCAGGGCTTTGATTTTGCCGTGGTAAATGAAACCGCCACGGTCGAATACAACTTCTGTGATACCTTTTTCTACTGCTTTTTTCGCAATAGCTTCGCCAACAGCTGCTGCAGCTGCTACAGTATCAGTATGTTCCAGTGTGCTAGCGATTTCAGATTCCATTGTGGAAGCTGCTACCAGTGTATGATGTGCAACGTCGTCGATGATCTGTGCATACATGTGTTTGTTAGATCTGAACACTGCCAGTCTGGGTCTCATTGCTGTACCCTTCACATGGTTGCGGATTCTGTAATGTCTTTTCTTACGAGCCGCTGCACGAGATGGCTTGTTAATCATAGTATTTTCACTCCGTTTCTTTCAAATCAGTCACTTTCCGATATAAACAATCACGCTGCGTGCGTCAGATTATTTCTTACCGGTCTTACCAACTTTACGTCTAATATATTCGTCAGAGTATTTAATACCTTTGCCTTTATAGGGTTCGGGGGGACGTTTTGTTCTGATTTCAGCAGCAAACTGTCCAACTTTTTCTTTATCAATACCCTTAACAATGATTTTGTTTGTGCCTTCTACGATGGATTCGATACCTTCGGGATCTTCCATTTCTACAGGGTGAGAGTAACCCAGTGTCAGGGTCAGTTTCTTACCGGATTTTGCAGCTCTGTAACCAACACCGTTGATTTCCAGTGTTTTTTCATAACCCTGAGTAACACCAACGATCATGTTGAAGATCAGAGTTCTTGTCAGGCCGTGTAATGCTTTATTTCTTTTCAGGTCGTTGGGTCTTGTTACCACAATCTGACCATCTTCCATTGCGATATGCATGTCTGCGGATAATTTTCTTTCCAGTGTGCCTTTGGGGCCTTTCACTGTCAGCAGGTTATCTTCACCGATTTTAACTTCAACACCGGCAGGTACTGCTACGGGCAATTTACCGATTCTAGACATGGTCTGCACCTCCTAATACTTGTCGATTTATATTACCAAACGAAAGCAACAACTTCGCCGCCAACGCCTGCTTTTCTTGCTTCTTTATCTGTCATCAAGCCGTGGCTTGTGGAAATGATGGCAATTCCCAGACCGCCCAGAACTTTAGGCAGTTCGTCTTTGCCTGCGAAAACTCTCAGACCGGGTTTGGAAATTCTTTTCAGGCCTGTGATAACTTTTTCGTTTTTATCTGCACCATATTTCAGGCTGATACGCAGTGTGGATTTGATACCATCTTCGATTACTTCGTAACCTTTTACGTAACCTTCTTTAGTTAAAATGTCCGCAATTGCTTTCTTCATCTTGGAAGAAGGAACATCTACTGTATCGTGTTTCGCAATATTACCGTTTCTGATTCTAGTGAGCATATCTGCGATAGGGTCGCTCATGGACATTGTCAATTCCTCCTTTCGTTATTACCAGCTTGCTTTCTTTACGCCGGGAATCTGACCTTTGTATGCCAGTTCACGGAAGCAAATACGGCAAATTCCATATTTTTTCAGTACAGAGTGAGGTCTGCCGCACACTCTGCAACGTGTGTAAGCTCTTGTAGAGAATTTAGGTTTTCTCTGCTGCTTTACAACCATAGATGTTTTAGCCATTTTTGTCCCTCCCTTGATTATTTTGCGAATGGCATACCGAACAATCTCAGTAATTCTCTTGCTTCTTCGTCTGTTTTCGCTGTTGTTACGAAAACGATATCCATACCTCTGATTTTGTCTACTTTATCGTATTCGATTTCAGGGAAGATCAGCTGTTCTTTGATACCCATTGTGTAGTTACCTCTGCCGTCAAAGCTGTTCGCTTTCACACCACGAAAGTCACGTACACGAGGCAGCGCAATGTTGATCAGTCTGTCAGCGAATTCGTACATTCTGTCGCCTCTCAGTGTAACTTTGCAACCGATGTTCATGCCTTCACGCAGTTTGAAGTTTGCAACGGATTTTTTTGCTTTTGTTACCAGAGGTTTCTGACCGGAGATGGTAGCCATATCCTTTACAGCGCCGTCCAGAACTTTCGCATTTTCTTTTGCTTCGCCTACGCCCATGTTGATGATGATTTTTTCAATCTTGGGTACAGCCAGCTTGTTTGTATATGAAAACTTTTTAGTCATTTCAGGGATAATTTCTGTGTTATAGAAATCTCTTAATCTGCTCATTGTTTACCTCCTTTCACAGGGATTAGTCGATAACTTCGCCTGTTTTTTTCGCTACTCTTACTTTTTTACCGTCTTTGATCATTGCACCCAGGCGTGTTGCTTTGCCGTTGTGCAGGTACATTACGTTGGAAGCGTGGATGGAACCTTCTTTTTTCACGATGCCGCCCTGCTGATTCTGCATGGAGGGTTTTGTGTGTTTGGAAATCATGTTTACGCCTTCAACGATGACACGGTTGTTTTTTCTATCTACATGAAGGATCTTGCCTTCTTTGCCTTTGTCTTTACCAGCGATGACAACAACTTTGTCACCTGTTTTCAATTTCATGTTAGCCACCTAGCACACCTCCTTATAATACTTCCGGTGCCAGAGAAAGAATTTTCATGAACTGTTTCTCTCTCAGCTCTCTTGCAACGGGCCCGAAGATACGAGTACCTCTGGGGTTTTTGTCATCTTTGATGATAACTGCTGCGTTTTCGTCGAATCTGATATAGCTGCCGTCTGCTCTGCCTACGGGATGAACGGTTCTAACGACTACTGCTTTCACAACGTCGCCTTTTTTAACAACACCGCCGGGTGTTGCGTCTTTAACTGCAGCTACGATAATATCGCCAACTCCTGCATATCTTCTGGTGGAACCACCCAGTACTCTGATGCAAAGGAGTTCTTTTGCTCCTGAATTGTCTGCTACTTTCAATCTGGTTTCTTGCTGAACCATCTAAATTCCTCCTCTCTGCAGGATTATTTTGCTTTTTCGATGATGCTTACAAGTCTCCATCTCTTGTCTTTGGACAGAGGTCTTGTTTCCATAACCTTTACACGGTCGCCGATACCGCATTCGTTGTTTTCGTCATGGGCTTTCAGCTTGTAAGTTCTGTTTACGATCTTACCATACAAAGGGTGTTTTACTTTATCTTCTACAGCAACTACGATTGTTTTGTCCATCTTGTCGCTGACTACTCTACCGATTCTGGTTTTACGAAGATTTCTTTCTTCCACGTTGTGTGCCTCCTTTCGCTAAACCGTGTTTATTATTTTACTTCTCTTGCTTTCTGTGTCATTACTGTCTGGATTCTTGCGATGTTCTTACGAACTTCCTTGATTCTTGCTGTGTTATCCAACTGATTTGTTGCGTTCTGGAATCTCAGGTTGAACAGTTCTTTTTTAGCGGAAACAAGGTCCTTCTGTAATTCATCAGCAGTTTTACCCATCAATTCACTTACATAACCTTTTGTTTTCACTGATGATCACCTGCCATTTCTGCTGCTTCTGCCTTGGAAACGATTTTGCACTTGATGGGCAGTTTGTGGATTGCCAGTCTCAGTGCTTCTCTTGCTGTTTCTTCTGCAACGCCGCCGATTTCAAACATAACTCTGCCGGGTTTTACTACTGCTACCCAATATTCGGGAGCGCCTTTACCGGAACCCATACGAGTACCGATAGGTTTTGCGGAAACGGGTTTGTCAGGGAAAATTTTGATCCAAACGTCACCGCCACGTTTAATATGTCTTGTCATCGCAACACGAGCTGCTTCGATCTGATTGGATGTGATCCATGTGGGTTCCATAGCCATGATACCGAAGTCGCCGTAAGTAACTTTGTTACCTCTGTAAGCGCGGCCTTTCATAGAACCTCTCTGCTGTTTACGATGTTTTACTCTTTTAGGCATTAACATAATTACTTAGCGCCTCCTTCCTTTTTCGCTGCTTTTACAGGAAGTACCTCACCTTTGTAAATCCAAACCTTTACGCCCAGTTTGCCGTATGTTGTATCAGCTTCTGCGAAGCCGTAGTCGATGTCTGCGCGCAGTGTCTGCAGGGGGATGGTACCGTCATGGTAGCTTTCAGTACGAGCAATATCAGCGCCGCCCAGACGACCGCTTACTGCTGTTTTGATACCTTTTGCACCGAATTTCATTGTTCTGCCCATTGCCTGTTTCATTGCACGACGGAATGTTACACGGTTTTCCAGATCCAGTGCGATTCTTTCAGCAACCAGCTGAGCGTCTGTTTCGGGTCTTTTGATTTCTTCGATGTTCACAGCAACCTTCTGGCTTGTCATTTTCTGGATTTCGCCTTTCAGTTCTTCGATTGCCTGACCATTTTTACCGATTACGATACCGGGTTTTGCTGTATATACGCTAATCTTTACGCGACCAGCTGTTCTTTCGATAGCGATTTTGGAAACGCCTGCTGCGTAGAGTTTCTTTTTGATGAATTTTCTGATTTTAACGTCTTCTACCAGGTAATCAGCAAAGTCTTTTTCAGCATACCATTTGGTATCCCAGTCTTTGATGATACCGACTCTTAATCCATGTGGATTTACTTTCTGTCCCATTGTGTACCTCCTTATCTCTCATTGAGAATGATGGAAATGTGGCAAGATCTTTTCAGAATGCGGTAAGCTCTGCCCTGTGCTCTGGGGCGGATTCTCTTCATTGTAGGACCCTGATCTGCACTTACCTCTTCTACATACAGTTTGCTCACGTCCATACCCAAGTTGTTTTCTGCGTTTGCCATTGCGGATTTCAGAACTTTTGCAATGATTTCAGAAGCATATCTTGGAGAATAATTCAACATCGCTGCTGCTGTTACAACGTCTTTGCCTTTGATCTGATCCAGAACGATTTTTGCTTTTGTTGCAGGAATACCTACATATTTAGCAGTAGCGTGGGGTCTTTTTTCCTGTGTTGCAATGTTTCTTTCTTTCTTAATTTGGCTTCTATGACCTTTTGCCATGAACGAAACCTCCTTTCGTTTCAAACTTATTACCGAACTCTAGATTTCTTTTCTGCGTCTTTGCCGTGGCCTCTGTAAGTTCTTGTCAGAGCGAATTCGCCCAGTTTGTGGCCAACCATGTCTTCTGTGATATATACGGGAACATGTCTTCTGCCGTCATAAACCGCGATTGTATGACCGATCATATCGGGGTAGATTGTAGAACGGCGAGACCATGTTTTGATTACGTTCTTTTCGCCTGCTGCGTTCATTGCGTCGATTTTCTTCAGCAGATGATCGTCAGCGAAAGGTCCCTTTTTCAGTGATCTGCTCATTATTTCATCCTCCTTGTTTCATGCTCTGTGCTCAAGCGGCACATCGAAATTCATTAGCCGTTTCTACGACGAATGATATATTTGTTGGAAGCTTTGTGTTTGTTTCTTGTTTTGTAGCCCATTGCAGGTTTGCCCCAAGGTGTCATAGGAGATGGACGACCGATAGGTGCTCTACCTTCACCACCGCCGTGAGGGTGATCGTTAGGGTTCATTACGGAACCTCTTACTGTAGGTCTGATACCCATGTGACGTTTTCTACCTGCTTTACCGATGTGAACCAGTTCGTGGTCGATGTTACCAACCTGACCGATTGTAGCTCTGCATTCGATGGGCAGCAGTCTCATTTCGCCGGAGGGCAGTTTAACTGTTGCATATTTGCCTTCTTTTGCCATCAGCTGTGCAACGTTACCAGCGGAACGAACCAGCTGGCCGCCTTTGCCGGGTTTCATTTCGATATTGTGGATGTTTGCACCAACGGGGATCATGCTCATAGGCAGTGTGTTACCTACTTTAACTTCAGCTTCAGGACCGTTCATTACGTGGTCGCCAACATGCAGACCAACGGGAGCCAGAATGTAGGATTTTGTACCGTCAGCGTAAACGATCAGAGCGATGTTTGCTGTTCTGTTGGGATCGTATTCGATTGCTTTTACTGTTGCAGGAATACCATCTTTGTTGCGTTTGAAGTCTACCAGTCTGTATTTGATCGCAGCGCCGCCGCCTTTGTGACGAACTGTGATTTTACCCTGGTTATTTCTACCGGAGTTTTTCTTCAGGTGTACCACCAGAGATTTCTCGGGTGTGGATTTTGTGATTTCATCAAATGCGGACACTGTCATGTGTCTTCTGGACGGTGTATATGGCTTATATCTTTTAATTGCCATTTTTTCCACTCCTTTCGATAAGTGTTTATCTGTCTACACGTTTCCGTGTGTTTTGCGTTCAAGTGCCTTCCGGATTACATACCCTGGAAGATTTCGATGTCTTTGCTGTCAGCAGCCAGTTTCACTACTGCTTTTTTGAATTTCTTTGTTTTGCCGAAGATATAACCTCTTCTTTTGGGTTTGCCACTGTAGTTCATTGTGTTAACAGCTGCTACCTTCGCGCCTTCGAACATTTTTTCAACTGCTTCTTTTACCTGAGCTTTTGTAGCTTCGGGATGAACCAGGAAAGTATATTTTTTATCATCCAGAACAGCCATACTGTTTTCTGTGATAACGGGTCTCAAGATTACGTCATAATATTTCAGATCTGCCATTATGCGTACACCTCCTCGATTTTCGCTACCGCGTCTTTTGTTACAACCAGTGTGTTGTATTTCAGCAGGTCGTAAACGTTGATTGTGCTTACGGAAGCTGTTTTTACATCAGGGATGTTTCTAGCGGACAGCATTACGTTTGTGTTTGTACCATCCATAACGATCAGCGCTTTGCCGCAATTGATGTTAGCCAGTACTTTAGCCATATCTTTTGTCTTAACTTCTGCCAGGTTCAGTTCATCCAGAACGATGATTTTGCCTTCAGCAACTTTTGTAGACAGTGCGGACTGCAGTGCCAGTCTTTTTACTTTTTTGTTCAGTTTGAAGGAGTAATCTCTCGGCTTGGGAGCGAATACTACGCCACCGCCAACCCACTGAGGGGAACGGATGGAGCCGTGTCTTGCTCTACCTGTGCCTTTCTGTCTCCAAGGTTTTCTACCACCGCCACGTACTTCTGCACGTGTTTTTGTGCTCTGTGTGCCCTGTCTCTGGTTCGCCAGATACTGAACTACTGCCAGGTGCATCACATGTTCATTTGCTTCTATTCCGAAAATAGCGTCGTTCAGGTCGATGTTGCCTACCTGTTCGCCATTCATGTTCATTACTGCAACGTTTGCCATGTTAGTTTCCTCCTTTCGTAAAGTTTATCAAGCCTTTACGCTGTCTTTGATTACCAGAACAGAACCTTTAGGACCGGGAACTGCGCCTTTGATCAGCAGCAGGTTCTTTTCTGCATCAGCACGAACGATTTCAAGGTTCTGGATGGTTACTTTTACGCTACCCATGTGACCAGGCATTCTTTTACCTTTTTTAACACGGCTGGGTGTAGCGGAAGAACCCATGGAACCAACTACTCTGTGAGATTTGGAACCATGACCCATGGGACCTCTCTGTGCGTTATATCTCTTAATTGTGCTCTGGAAGCCTTTACCTTTGGAAACGCCGCTAGCGTCTACTTTGTCGCCTGCTGCGAATACGTCAGCTTTGATTTCAGCACCAACTTCGTAAGCGCTTGTGTCTTCCAGTCTGAATTCTTTCAGGTATTTCTTAGCAGCTACGCCTGCTTTGTCGAAATGACCTTTTGCGGGTTTGTTTACTTTTTTTGCTTTTGCATCCTTGAAACCAACCTGGATTGCTTCATAGCCGTCGTTTTCCATTGTTTTCTTCTGGATTACAACGCAGGGGCCTGCTTCAAGAACGGTAACCGGTACCAGTGCACCGTTTTCTGTGAAAACCTGTGTCATACCGATTTTCTTAGCCATAATAGCCTTTTTCATGTAGTTGCACCTCCTAAGTTTCTACAGCGGATTGCTCTCTTTTGAGAGTAATCATACTAGATTCATATAAGAGTCTTGCATGAAGATGTTTCTTATATAAACCGAGTGTTTTGGATAATTTCTTTTATTTGAAATCAGCGGTCGTTGCTTCCGTCTGTGATTTCCGTGATCTTATTTCATCACTTTCAGTGTGATGTCTACGCCTGCGGGCAGGTCCAGACGGCTCAGAGCGTCTGCTGTTTTGCCTGTAGGGCTCAGAATGTCGATCAATCTCTTGTGAGTTCTCATTTCGAACTGTTCTCTGGAGTCTTTGTATTTGTGTGTTGCTCTGATGATGGTCACAACTTCCTTCTTAGTGGGAAGTGGAATAGGACCACTGATCTGCGCTCCTGTTTTCTTTGCTGTTTCAATGATCTGCGCTGCAGACTGATCGATCAGCTTGTGATCGTAAGCTTTGAGACTGATTCTGATTTTTGGGTTAGCCATAAAAAAAGTCCCCTCCTTTTCGTACTTTAACTTTCAGCACGACAAGTGGTGACTGCACACTTATCCGGGTGTATCCTGCAACGAAAGATACGCAAAGTTATCCTGTCGAGATAACTTACCCTAAATATTCAGTACAGTGACCTTGTCGCCCGGTTTCTTGAACTGGACATCGCTCCTCGGAAAAACCTTCAAGCCGCTCAATTCGGCTCTCAGCAACCTTCCGTATCAACACTCTATGTCACAACACAAACAAGTATACACGACTTTTCCTGATTTGGCAAGAGTTTTTTTGTATTTTTTCTAAAAAATTTCTTAGAATTTTAACAAAAAACATTTGTCCATTTCGCGCAAAACTTAAACAAAATAAACAAGTGTATACACGTACTTCTGCATAATGCATCCCTCTTTTGTTTCTCTTGTACAAAACAGGCACCTGAATTTCTCCGTTTTTGCACGCATAAATAAGGTACCTCTTTCATATACCCTCACAATCTTTCTTTTCTTTTGATATTCCCATTTTTTCCAGATTTTATACCTGCATCCTCTCATTGCAATTACGGAGTTTCTTCCTATATATAATAGTAGAAATTCCTTTCTCACAAAAACAAAAAAATCGGAAACCCCCATTTCTGAGAATTTCCGATTTGCTTTTTATGAAAACGCTTATCTGCGTACGCAGTCCTTTGTGATTTCCTTCAGGCTATGTACACCGCACATTGCCATGGTATCTTTCAGTTCTGCGCCCAGTTTTTCCACCAGAGCCGCAACGCCTTCTTCCGCAGCGCCGTAAATGACGTTTACGAAAGGACGACCGATGAGCACACCGTCTGCACCCAAAGCCAGAGCTTTGAATACATCCATACCAGAACGGATACCGCCGTCTACCAGAATGGTCATTTTGCCGCCAACAGCTTCTACGATTTCAGGCAGAACTTCTGCTGTTGCGGGGCACTGATCCAGTACACGACCGCCGTGGTTGGAAACAACGATGGCAGCAGCGCCTGCTTCCAGTGCTTTTTTTGCACCGTTTACAGTCATGATGCCTTTCAGGATGAAAGGTACCCCTGCGTAAGAAATGATTTCTTTCAGTTCTTCCACAGTTTTGCTGCCTGCGGGAGGTGTCATATTTTTCAGGAAAGGCAGACCAGCCGCATCAATGTCCATAGCGATCATTTTTACGCCTGCTGCTTTTGCCATGTCAATTTTTTCTTTTACCAGTTCCATATTCCAGGGCTTGATGGTAGGAACACCCACACCGTCGGATGCTTTGATGGCTTCACATGCACCAGCAAATACATTATGGTCAGTACCGTCGCCAGTAAATGCCGCAATGCCGTTGTCCGCACATGCTTTTACCAGAATGTGGTTATATCCGTTGTCATCATACTTGTCACCGTAGTGCAGCTGCATAGCACCAATGGGTGCAGCAAAGAACGGATAATCATAAGTTTTTCCAAACAATTCAAATTTGGTGTCAACAGGTTTGTTTTCGCAAATAGTATCCATGTTTACGCAGATTTCCTGCCATTTCTGATAGTTGCGAATGAAGCCCGTACCAATTCCCTTTGCGCCAGGACCGGGAATCTGATTTTTACATGCCAAACCGTTGCAAACAGGACAAACCTTACAGTAAGGTCCCATTTCTCCTCTAGCCGCAGCCAATACTTCCTGATAATTCATAGAAATTTTTCCTCCACTCAAATAAATTGAATTTTTATCTTATGTATGAAATGGCGCATTAGTTCTTGAAGCTGTGGATAGGTGCGGGGATTCTGCCGCCTCTTGCGATGAAGTCTTCGCAGCTGTATTTGTTTACAGCCATGATGGGTGCATAACCCAGCAGACCACCGAATTCTACGGATTCGCCAACACCTCTGCCAATCACAGGGATCAGACGAACCGCAGTTGTTTTATTATTCACCATACCGATTGCAGCTTCATCGGCAATGATACCGGACAGTGTTGCAGGTGTGGTATCGCCAGGTACAGCGATCATGTCCAGACCAACGGAGCATACGCAAGTCATAGCTTCCAGTTTTTCCAGAGTCAAAGCGCCTTTTGCAGCTGCTTCGATCATACCATGGTCTTCGCTGACAGGAATGAACGCACCGCTCAGACCGCCAACGTAAGAGGATGCCATAACGCCGCCTTTTTTCACGTTGTCGTTCAGCAGAGCCAGAGCTGCTGTTGTACCAGGTGCACCGGGTTCAGCCAGACCCATTTCCTGGAAGATTTCCGCGATACTGTCACCAACAGCAGGTGTAGGTGCCAGAGAAAGGTCGATGATACCGAAAGGCACATTCAGACGTTTGGATGCTTCTCTTGCAATCATCTGACCAACACGAGTGATTTTGAATGCAGTACGTTTTACTGTTTCGCACAGTGTTTCAAAATCTTCGCCTCTTACTTCTTCCAGTGCTTTTTTCACAACGCCAGGGCCGCTAACACCAACGTTGATGGCACAGTCTGCTTCACCAACGCCGTGGAAAGCACCTGCCATGAAGGGGTTGTCTTCTACAGCGTTGCAGAATACAACCAGTTTTGCACAACCGATGCATTCTCTGTCTTTTGTCAGTTCTGCTGTTTTATGGATCACTTCGCCCATTTCTTTGACAGCATCCATGTTGATACCGTTACGGGAAGTACCGATATTTACGGAAGAACAAACAAAGTCTGTCACTGCCATAGCTTCAGGAATGGAAGCGATAAGTTTTCTGTCACTTTCGGTGTAGCCTTTCTGCACCAGAGCAGAAAAACCACCAATGAAGTTTACGCCTACGGCTTTTGCAGCACGATCCAATGTCTGCGCAATACTTACATAAGAATCTGTTTTGCAGCCAGCTGCTGCAATGGCAATGGGAGTTACGGAAATACGCTTGTTTACAACAGGCACGCCGTATTCCTTTGCCAGTTCGTCACCGACTTTTACCAGATCTTTGGCATAAGTGGTGATTTTATTGTATACCTTTTCGTTAAACTTATCAATATCCGCGTCAGCACAATCCAGCAGACTGATACCCATGGTGATGGTTCTCACGTCCAGATTGGCGTTGTCGATCATCTGATTGGTTTCTAAAATTTCATTTCTTGTAATCATCTGTTTGTGACCTCCCATCAAATGCGGTGCATTGCGTCAAAAATTTCTGTATGCTGCATTTTGATTGCCAGTCCCATTTCTTCCCCGATGGAAGCCAGACCGTCTGCTGTCTTGTCAAAATCCTGTGTCATTTCGGTGATGTCTACAACCATAACCATATCAAAATATCCGCCCACGATGGTCTGAGAGATGTCCAGAATATTCACATTCGCTTCAGACAAAAAAGTGCAAACTCTTGCGATAATGCCTACTTTGTCGTGTCCCAATACTGTAATTACTGCTTTTTTCATTGTTTCTGACCTCCTTGAAATTTAGAAAAACAAAATTTCCTTTCTGCGGCAAAGTCCATTCTGGCAAAATGGCAGTCTGCTCCAGCAAAAAAGCCTTAATAAACAGAAAAACAAGGCGTTTTCTGCACCTTGTTTTCTGTTTTATGGCACTATTCTAATACCAAAGACATAGAATGTCCAGTATTATTTTGTATTGTCACTGAACAAAAACACACTTTGACGTTACTTTATTTTTTTCAGCGTCAGAAAACCCAGTAAAATCAAGGCTTTCCGGCATTCTCCAAACTGAACTGTTTCATATTTCCCAAAATATTTCTTTCAAATTTTTACAAAATACGATGTTTTTTCCAATATCGTGTATGGTTCCGCACACAAAAAAGGTCATGCCCCAAAAGGGCATGACCACATTTTACTTTTGCTATATTTAAGGAAACAATTAGTTTGTAGCTTTGCTTGCTTTGTATTTTCTGATAGCATCAGCCAGTTTAGGCAGGATCTGTTTTACGTCACCTACGATACCCAGGTCAGATACTTCGAAAATAGGAGCTGTGTCGTTTTTGTTGATGGAGATTACCAGTTCGGAACCTTCCATACCAGCTACGTGCTGGATAGCACCGGAGATACCGCATGCCATATACAGGTCAGGACGTACTGTTTTACCTGTCTGACCAACCTGACGGTCTTTTTCGATCCAGCCAGCGTCTACACATGCTCTGGAAGAACCAACTTCTGCGCCCAGTGCATCTGCAACGTCTCTGATCATGTCGAAGCCCTGAGGACCGCCGATACCACGACCACCGGAAACGATCAGTTTTGCTTCTGTCAGGTCTACGGATTTCTTATCGGATTTTACAACTTCCAGAATTTCAACGTTCATGTCTGCTTCTGTGAAGTCAACGTCAAATTTGATCAGTTCGCCTTTTCTTGTTTCGTCCTTGTCGATTCTCTTCATAACGCCAGGACGTACGGTAGCCATCTGAGGTTTTGTTCTAGGGCACATCAGAGTAGCCATGATGTTACCGCCGAATGCAGGACGAGTCATCAGCAGAGCTCTTGTAGGATCTGCGCA
>NZ_FRAH01000030.1 GCF_900142265.1 Anaerotignum lactatifermentans DSM 14214
ATCTAAAATATAAATATGGGAGAAGAAATTTCTGGGCAAGAGGATATTTTGTTGACACAGTAGGGCGAAATGAAAAGGTGATAAAAGAGTACATAAAAAATCAGTTGGAAGAAGATTATATGGTAGATCAGATTTCATTAAAAGAGTATACAGACCCGTTTACGGGTAATAGAGGAGAATAAGGCGAAAAAAGACAGCCACTTTTAGTGGCTGCCTGTAATCGTAATGCGATGCCAAATCTTCAATATTCCCTTTTAGGGAATCAGCACGTAATACCCCTTCTAGGGGTTGTTCAAACCACTAGTTTACTAGTGGTTTTGATTTTATAGATAGGATTGTTTTGATTAAAGATAAGTGGATATGATTTCCTCGGCAATTTCTCTGCGGGAAACACAGCGATCCATTGCCTGTTTTTCAATATAGCGATGGGCATCTGCTTCTGACATTTTCAATTCGTCAATGAGTACCCATTTGGCACGGTTTACCAGACGGATTTCTTTCATTTTTTCTTCCATGGAAAGGGATTTATTTTCCAATTTTCTCAGACGCTCCCGGATACCAGCCATGAAATTTAAGGTATGTGCAACCATCTGTTTGGAAGCGGGTTTTGGCAATGTTAGAATGCCGTATTCCGTTACTTTATCGCAAACTTCTTCATAGACTTCGTTCCGTACTAGTAAAAGAATGACGGTGCCTTTGTTTCCAGAAATCTCAATGGCAAATCTTGTGCCGAAATCATCGGGCAGGGGTGTATTGATGAACACAAAGTCAAAACTGCGTTCCAGCAAAACTCGTTTTGCCAAGCTAACACTGGAAACCATCTGTACGGGAGCATATTTGGATTCAGGGAGCAGAGATTGCAGAGATGCATTGAATTTTTCTTTTGCAGATATGACCAATACGCTGTAAACACGTTCTTTTAAACTCAAAATGCTCCCCTCCTTTCAAAAGTCCTTTTCTTATCGCTGGTTATAATATGTCTGCACGATGGTTTTTGGCAGATATTGTGATACAAAGGAACTGTTGGCTGCCAATGTTGCCGCTTCCCGTAAAGTCAGTGGCAATCTCTGCAAACCAGCCAAAATGTCTGCACTGGCTGTAAACAGATTCAGATCCGTAGGCGCAGGCAGAGGCAGTTTTTGCTGGATGCCATCCAGTCCGGCATAAATCAAAAGAGCAAATGCCAGATATGGATTGGTTGTAGGGTCTGGAGAACGCAGCTCTGCACGACGATATGCATCTACGGCAGCAGGAACACGAATAAGCTGAGAGCGGTTCTGGTTTGACCAGGAAATGTATTCAGGCGCTTTGGGACCGCCAAAACGCTCATAAGAAGCAACTGTGGGATTCAGGAAAACAGTCAACTCTGAAATATGTGCCAGAATACCAGCAATCATATGGGATAGGGGATCTTCACAGTTTCCGCCTTTGACAGAAATATTGATATGAAATCCATTCCCGGGCTGATGGCGCAATGGTTTTGGACTGAAATCCGCATAAAGTCCATTCCGTTCTGCAACTGTTTTTACAACAGCTTGAAAGGTTAGGGTATTATCAGCGGCAGTGAGAGGATCGGAATAACGGAAGTCAATTTCATTTTGTCCGGGACCTTCTTCGTGGTGGGAACTTTCAGGATAAATGCCCATCTGCTCCAGAAGCAGGCAGATTTCCCGTCGAACATTTTCGCATTTGTCTTCTGGTGCAATATCCATATATCCCGCGTTATCATATGGCGTTTTTGTGGGCTGTCCTTCCGCGTCCAATTGAAAAAGATAAAATTCCATTTCAGGACCGAAGGCAAAGGAAATGCCAGCAGATTCCGCATCAGAAATGGCTTTTTTCAACAGGCTTCTGGTATCACAGATAAAAGGACGTCCGTCCGGGTAGGAAATGCTGCAGAACATGCGAACAACTCTGCCATGCTCTGGTCGCCAGGGAAGTACCATCAGGGTATCAGGTTCTGGATGGAGCAGCAGATCAGATTCGGCTTCATCGCCGAAGCCTGCAATGGCAGAACCGTCAATGGCAATGCCATAGGAAAAAGCCCGAGGCAGTTCATCTGGCATGATGGAGATATTTTTCTGTTTGCCAAAAACGTTGCAAAATGCCAAACGGATGAATTTGACATCTTCTTCCTGGACATACTGTAATACTTCCTGCTTGGAATATTTCATGAATTCCACCTGCTTTCCTCTCATTTTCAACATTTTTTTCGAACTTTGCAACATTTATAAAAAGTAATATAACACAGTTCCCACAGATTTTCCATAAAAAATTGTATAAAGAAAAATATGTACGCATAACATGGTCAAATTTGAATTTTTGTAATTTTATGGAAAACATAATAATTTTTTGAAAAAATTTATAAAAGACCCATTGACAAAAATGAATTATGGGTGTATAAAATATGAGTCAAAGGCAAAGGCGTCTTTGAGGTCATACCCTCAGAGTCCCCTTTGCCTTTTTTATTTTACAAAAGAGGGGGTTTTTCTATGAAACATGTATCGGATTATTTTGGTTCCCTGGTCTTTGACGACAGGGTAATGAAAGCACGATTATCAAGTGAAGTATATCAGTCCCTGAAAAAAACAATTGATGAGGGAGCGAAGTTGGATCTTTCCGTTGCCAATGCTGTGGCAACAGCCATGAAGGATTGGGCAATTGCAAATGGTGCAACCCATTACACTCATTGGTTCCAGCCACTGACTGGCATTACAGCGGAAAAACATGACAGCTTCATTACACCAGCGCCTGATGGCAGAGTGATTATGGAATTTTCTGGTTCCGAACTGATCAAAGGTGAACCGGACGCATCGTCTTTTCCTTCAGGAGGTCTGCGTGCTACATTTGAAGCAAGAGGATATACCGCATGGGATCCTACATCTTATGCCTTCATCAAAGGAAAAACCCTGTGCATTCCCACTGCCTTCTGTTCTTATGCAGGGGAAGCACTGGATAAGAAAACACCACTGCTCAGATCTATGGAAGCATTGAACCGTCAGGCGCTGCGTATCCTGCGTCTGTTTGGCAATGACCATGTAAAATGTGTCCGTACTTCTGTAGGACCGGAGCAGGAGTATTTCCTGGTAGACAGAGAAATGTATGAAAAACGCCGTGACCTGATTTTTACTGGACGGACTTTGTTTGGTGCAAAGCCGCCAAAAGGTCAGGAACTGGACGATCACTACTTTGGTGCCATTAAACCCACAGTAGCCGCTTTTATGGAAGATCTGAATGAAGAATTGTGGAAGCTTGGCATACTGGCAAAGACGGAACACAATGAAGTTGCTCCGGCACAGCATGAATTGGCACCTATCTATACAACAACTAATATTGCAACAGACCACAACCAGCTGACAATGGAAATTATGCAGAAAGTTGCGGCAAGACATGGTTTGGTTTGTCTGCTTCATGAAAAACCCTTTGCTGGTGTCAACGGCAGCGGCAAGCATAATAACTGGTCTATTTCCACGGATGAAGGCGTAAACCTGCTTTCTCCCGGTGAAACACCGCATGATAACGCACAGTTCCTGCTGTTCTTGTGTGCGGTCATCAAAGCGGTGGATGATTATCAGGATTTGCTGCGTATTTCCGTTGCAACAGCCGGAAATGACCTGCGGCTGGGTGCACAGGAAGCACCTCCAGCAATCGTTTCCATTTTCCTTGGCGATGAACTGAATGCAGTTTTGGAATCTCTGGAAAATGATACACCTTACTGCGGTGTGAAAAAGACAAAAATGAAATTGGGTGTTGACGTACTGCCCAAATTTACAAAAGATAACACAGACCGTAACCGTACATCACCCTTTGCGTTTACAGGCAATAAATTTGAATTCCGTATGGTTGGGTCTGCGGACAGCATTGCCTGCGCAAATATCATGCTGAACAGTGCTGTAGCAGAAAGCCTACGGGTTTATGCCGACTATTTGGAACAGGCACCTGACTTCCAGTCAGCCCTGCAGGAAATGCTGAAAAATACAATTAAAGAACATAAACGTATCATTTTTAACGGCAACGGCTACGATGATGCATGGATTCAGGAAGCAACGCTGAAAAGAGGTCTGAGCAATTATCCTTCTACACCTGACTGCGTACCTCATATTCTGGATCGGAAAAATGTGGAACTGCTGACAGGGCAGAAGATTTACACAGAACCGGAACTGCGTGCGCGTTATGAAATTGTACTGGAAAACTACTGTAAGTCCATTGTCATCGAAGCAAATACCATGGTGGATATGGCGGAAAAAGAAATTCTGCCGGCAATCACTGCATATGCAATGGAACTTGCTAAAACAGCAGCCGCGAAAAAAGTTTTGAACGAACAGATTACCTGTGCTTTTGAATGCGAGAGGGTGAAAACCCTGTCTGCTTTGACAGATGAAATTGCACTGAAAATACAGGAACTGAAAAAATCTCTGATTTCCTTGAAATCAACAGAAACAGTTTGCGAAGAATCCGCTTTTATTCGGGATCAGGTATTGGTAAAAATGCGGGAACTGCGTGTGCCTTGTGACGAAGCAGAAACCATCACTGCAAGAAAATATTGGCCATTCCCTACATATGGAGAATTGCTGTTTGGCGTAAAATAAAAAACAAAAGAGGAAAGAGAAGCAGAAGACGAAACCGGTTCTGGTTTCGTTTTCTGTGGATAAAAAAGGAGGTAAGGCTGATGTGCTCAATTATGGGATATTGCGGCAGCAGTGTGGATTTGGCATTATTTCAGGAAGGATTTGACCGTACCATCTCTCGTGGTCCTGATGACAGCCGCATTGTAGATACAGGAAATGGATATTTAGGATTTCACAGATTGGCAATCATGGGTTTGACCCCATCTGGCATGCAGCCTTTTGCATTGGATGGCAGTTATGTTGTCTGCAATGGGGAAATTTATGGTTTCGAAAAAATCAAAAAGGTGTTGGCAGAAAAATACACTTTCCAGAGTGAATCAGACTGTGAAGTGCTGCTGCCCATGTATCGGGAATTTGGCACAGATATGTTTGCTATGCTGGATGCAGAATTTGCTTTGATTCTCTATGATGCAGAAGCAAAATCTTTTATTGCTGCCAGAGATCCTATTGGGATACGTCCTTTATATTATGGTTATGATAAAAACGGTGTCATTGTGTTTGCCAGTGAACCAAAGAATCTGGTGGGCTTGACAGAACGTATCATGCCATTTCCACCGGGGCATTATTATAAGGATGGTAAATTCATTTGCTATTGCGATATTGCGAAAGTAGATAAAGTTTGTCATGACGATTTGGAAACTGTTTGCAAAAACATCCATGATAAGTTGGTTGCAGGGGTGGAAAAAAGATTGGTAGCAGATGCAAAAGTAGGATTTTTGCTTTCTGGCGGTCTGGATTCCTCTTTGGTATGCGCCATTGCAGCCAAAAAATCAAAAACGCCTATTCGTACATTTGCCATCGGCATGAGCGAGGATGCCATTGATTTGAAATATGCAAAACAGGTTGCTGACTACATCGGAAGCGACCATACAGAATTCTATATGACAAAAGAACAGGTTCTGGATTCTCTGGAAACAGTCATTCAGGCATTGGGTACCTTTGATATTACCACCATTCGTGCCAGCATGGGCATGTACCTGATTTGCAAAGCCATCCATGAAAATACAGATATTCGCGTATTGCTGACTGGTGAGATTTCCGATGAACTCTTTGGATATAAATATACAGACTATGCACCCGATGCGGATGCGTTCCAGAAAGAAGCCCAGAAACGTTTGCATGAACTGCATATGTACGATGTTCTGCGGGCAGACCGCTGTATTTCCGTACATTCTCTGGAAGCCCGTGTGCCTTTCGGTGATCTGGATTTCGTAAAGTATGTCATGTCCGTTGACCCGGAAAAGAAAATCAATACTTATGGCAAAGGAAAATACCTTCTGCGTCATGCTTTTGAAGGTGATTATCTGCCTCATGAAATTTTGTGGAGAGAAAAAGCAGCGTTTTCTGATGCGGTTGGTCACTCCATGGTGGATTATTTGAAAGCTTACGCAGAAGAAAAATATACAGAAGAAGAATTTCAGGAAAAAGCCCGCAAATATACTCATGCGGCGCCATTTACAAAAGAATCCCTGCTGTATCGGGAAATTTTTGAAAAATATTATCCCGGACAGGGAGAAATGATCGTTGATTTTTGGATGCCAAACCGCGACTGGGAAGGCTGTCAGGTAGATGACCCTTCTGCGCGTGTACTGGCAAACTATGGAGATAGCGGTAAATAAGAATTGGAGGAACAAAAAATGGAAAAGAAAGATCTGCTGTATGAAGGAAAAGCAAAAAAAGTATATCGGACTGATGATCCAGAAGTGTTATACATTGCTTATAAGGATGATGCCACAGCTTTCAATGGCTTGAAAAAAGGTACCATTTCCGGCAAGGGCATCATCAACAATCAGATGAGCAACCGTTTGATGCAGTATCTGGAAAGCAAAGGCATTCCGACACATCTCATTGAAGAATGCAATGAACGGGACACTCTGGTAAAACGTGTGGATATTGTTCCCCTGGAAGTCATTATCCGAAATATTGCAGCAGGTTCTTTCTCCAAGAGATATGGTGTGGAAGAAGGCACCGTATTTGCGGAACCTACCATTGAAATTTCTTATAAAAATGACGCTCTGGGAGATCCCCTTCTGAACGCATATCATGCGGTAGCTATGGGACTTGCCACATGGGATGAAATCGAAACCATCAAGTCTTATGCTTTTGCCGTTAATAAACATCTGTCTGCTTTTTGGAAAACCTGCGGCGTGACACTGGTGGATTTCAAACTGGAATTTGGGAAGCTTTCTGATGGCAGTATTGTACTGGCGGATGAAATCAGCCCCGATACTTGCCGTTTGTGGGATACAGAAACGAAAGAAAAACTGGATAAAGACCGTTTCCGCAGAGATTTGGGCGGCGTAGAAGACGCTTATGCAGAAGTCATGAAACGGTTGGAAGAACATTTGCAGCAATAAGAAAGAGGAGTGCTTGATTATGTATGATTGTTATGAATCCCCTTTGTCCAGCCGCTATGCTTCTCCGGAAATGCTGAAGCTTTTTTCCATGGAAACTCGTATCCAGACATGGCGAAAATTATGGGTAGCTTTGGCGAAAGCGGAAATGGAATTGGGGTTGCCCATTACAGAAGAACAGGTACAGCAATTGGAAGAACAGGTGGAAAACATCGATTTTGCCTGCGCTGCAGCCAGAGAAAAGGAAGTTCGCCATGATGTTATGGCACATGTTTATACTTACGGAAAAGTAGCACCAAAGGCTGCCGGCATCATTCATCTGGGGGCTACCAGTTGTTACGTTACCGATAACGGTGATTTGATTTTATATCGGGATGCACTCTTGCATCTTCGGAAAGGGCTGTTGGCTGTGATGCAGAATCTGGCAGCTTTCGCAAAACAGTATCGTGCTCTACCAACCCTTGGGTATACCCATTATCAGCCGGCGCAGCTGGTAACAGTGGGAAAACGAGCAACCCTTTGGCTTCAGGATTTCCTGATGGATCTGGAAGAACTTGATTTTGTACTGGAGCATATGAAGTTTTTGGGATGTCGTGGTACCACGGGAACAGAAGCCAGCTTTTTAGATCTCTTCGGCGGAGATACAGAAAAAATTGATGAAATGAATCGACGCATCGGTAAGACCTTCGGTTTTTCTGAATGTTACGATGTCTGCGGACAGACTTATCCTAGAAAGCTGGACAGCCGCATTTTGCAGTGCTTGTCTGCAATCGGACAGAGCTGTTACCGCATGGCTAATGATATTCGTTTGCTGCAGCATGACAGACAGATTGAAGAACCTTTTGAAAAGAATCAGATCGGTTCTTCTGCTATGGCATATAAACGCAATCCTATGCGCTGTGAAAGAATTTGTTCCCTGTCCCGCTATTTGATGGCAGATGCAGCAAATGCGCCAATGACTGCTTCTGTACAGTGGCTAGAACGGACATTGGACGATTCCGCAAACCGCCGTATTTCCATGCCGGAAGGTTTCTTGTGTGCCGATGCGGTTTTGCGTTTGGCACAGAATGTTACAGACGGACTTCATGTCAATGAAAAGATTGTTGCCAAAACCGCTCGGGAATACCTTCCTTTTATCGCAACAGAGAACCTCTTGATGGAAGCCGTAAAGCGTGGCGGCGACAGACAGGAACTCCATGAAGTCATTCGCAGATGTTCCATGGAGGCAACTGCCAGAATGAAAGAAGGCGAATCCTGTGACCTGCTGGAAAGACTTGCAGCAGAACCGGCTTTCCAATTGAATGGGCAGGACTTGGAAAAACTGCTGAAACCGGAAGATTATATCGGAAGATGTCCCGAACAAGTGGATGCTTTCGTAGAAAAAGTCACACCCTTATTCAAGGATTTGAAACAGGAAAAAACTGAAATCAATGTATGATATAGAGCCAGCTGGTTTTCGTCAGAAAATCGGCTGGTATGTTTGCGCAAAGAAGAAAAAAGGAGCGGAGAGCATGACGAAATATGTTTTTGTAACAGGCGGCGTCGTGTCCGGCTTGGGAAAAGGCATTGTTGCGGCTTCTTTGGGGCGTCTGCTGAAAGCCAGAGGATTGAAAGTGGCACCCCAGAAATTAGACCCTTATATCAATGTAGACCCGGGTACCATGAGTCCTTATCAGCATGGCGAAGTGTATGTCACAGAAGACGGTGCGGAAACGGATTTGGACTTAGGACATTATGAACGCTTTATTGATGAAGATTTGAATCGTTATTCCAATCTGACCACAGGGAAAGTTTATTGGAATGTATTGAATAAAGAAAGAAGTGGGGCATACCTTGGCTCTACCGTACAGGTCATTCCTCATGTCACAAATGAAATCAAGGAATTTGTCTATCAGGTAGGGAAAAAGACCGATGCAGATGTTGTCATTACAGAAATTGGCGGTACCATTGGTGATATCGAATCCCAGCCATTTCTGGAAGCGGCAAGACAGGTTTCTCTGGAAGTAGGAAAGGAAAATAGCCTGTTTATCCATGTAACTTTGGTGCCTTTCCTGCGTGGTTCTGATGAACATAAATCTAAACCTACTCAGCATTCTGTAAAAGAATTGCAGGGAATGGGGATTCATCCAGATATTATTGTACTGCGCTGCGATGAACCGCTGGAAGAAGCCATTTTCCAGAAAATTTCCATGTTCTGTAATGTAAGACCCGATTGCGTCATTGAAAACAGAACACTGCCCATATTGTATGAAGCACCGCTGATGCTGGAGAAATCCAATTTTTCTGCCGTCGTTTGCAGAGAACTGGGACTGGAAGTACCTGCTGCCGATTTGACAGAATGGGAGGAAACCGTCAAACGCATCAAAGAAAGACCATATCATGTTCGTATTGGATTGGTAGGGAAATACGTGCAGCTCCATGACGCATATCTTTCCGTAGCAGAAGCCCTGCGCCATGCAGGCTATGCTTGGAACACCCATGTGGACATTCAGTGGATTGATGCAGAAGAAATTACAAAAGAAAACGCGGAGGATAAGCTTTCTGGTCTGGATGGCATCATTGTTCCCGGTGGATTTGGTGACCGTGGTATTTCTGGCATGATCGAAGCGGCTCGTGTAGCACGGGAAAAACAGATTCCATACTTTGGTATTTGTTTGGGCATGCAGATTGCGGTCATTGAATTTGCAAGAAATGTAGCCGGGCTTTCACAGGCAAATTCCGGGGAATTTGCACCAGATTGTCCACAGAAAGTTATTGACTTCATGCCGGGACAAAGTGACGAGATTGCCAAAGGCGGTACACTGCGTCTGGGCGCATATCCCTGCATCATTCAGCCGGATACATTGATGGAAAAATGCTATGGCAAAAGAGAGATACAGGAACGTCATCGCCATCGCTATGAATATCAGAACCAATACCGGGAAACACTGGAAAATGCAGGACTGATTTGCAGCGGCATTTCTCCTGACGGAAATCTGGTGGAAGCGGTAGAATGGAAAGGCCATCCATTTTTCATTGGCGTCCAGTATCATCCCGAATTCAAGAGCCGTCCCAACCGTCCGCATCCGCTGTTTTATGGATTTATCGGCGCAGCTTTTGCGCTTTCCCAGAAAAAAGATTGATTTTGTTTTATGGACATGGAGTATGGGAAGAAAGGAGCATATATGATTAGAACGTATGACAGAAAATTGATTATAGAAGATGGCAGCCAGTATTATGGTTATGGCTTTAGTGCAGATACAGACAAAGTATTTGAATTGGTGTTCCATACAGGTGTCATTGGGTATCAGGAAATTTTTTCTGACCCGTCTTATACCTATCAGGGGGTTGTGATGACATATCCTTTGATTGGGAACTATGGTATGGCAGCGGATGATTATGAAACATTCCATCCGACCATTGGCGCTATGATTGTGCGGGAATATGAAGACCATCCCTCCAATTTCCGTGCAGAAGCAACATTGTCTGAAATGATGAAAAAGTTTGATGTGCCGGGGATTTCTGGCATTGATACCAGAAAACTGACAAGATCTATTCGAGATTTCGGCAGCAGAAAAGCATTGATTACCAGCGTAAATACACCTTTGGAAAAAGGTCTGGAAATCTTGAAAGAAACCACCATTCCCGGAAATATGGCAGAAATCGTAAGTTGTAAGGAAAGCTGGGAATATGAAACAGAAGAACCGAAATATCATATTGTAGCTGTTGATTTCGGTATCAAACACAGCATCTTGAAAGCATGGAAAAAGAGAGGCTGCCACGTGACTATTGTTCCTTGGAACACATCTGCTGAGGAAATTCGTAAACTCCAGCCGGATGGTGTATTCCTTTCCAATGGACCGGGGGACCCTGCCGCAGTACAGCCTGCCATTGAAATGATTCAGCAGCTGCGAGGAAGTGTGCCCATGTTTGGCATTTGTCTGGGACACCAGCTCATTTCCCTGTCTTATGGCGCAAAAACTTATAAAATGAAATTTGGTCACCATGGCGGCAACCACCCTGTAAAGAACATTGCAACTGGAAAAGTGGAAATTACTTCTCAGAACCATTCCTATGCAGTGGATGAAAGCAGTTTGAAAGGTACAGACTTGACCATTACCCATATGAACTTGCTGGACAAAACCGTAGAAGGGGTTGCTTGTGAAAAAGATTCTATCTACAGCGTACAGTATCATCCGGAAAGCGCACCTGGTCCACAGGACAGCGGATATTTGTTTGATCGTTTTATACAGATGATGAAGGAGGGAAAGGCACATGCCAAAAAGAACTGATATTCATAAAATTATGGTCATTGGCTCTGGTCCCATTGTCATTGGGCAAGCTGCGGAGTTTGACTATGCGGGCACACAGGCATGTCTTGCCCTGAAAGAAGAAGGCTACGAAGTCGTGCTCTGCAATTCCAATCCGGCTACCATAATGACCGATACCACTATTGCGGATAAAGTATATATGGAACCTTTGACACTGGAATATGTGGCAAAAATTGTACGCCATGAAAGACCGGATGCTATTCTGCCGGGCATTGGCGGACAGACAGGTTTGAACCTTGCTATGCAGTTAGAGAAAAAAGGCATCCTGCAGGAATGTCAGGTGGAACTTTTGGGTACCAGCAGCGACAGTATCCGTCAGGCAGAGGATAGAGAAGAATTCAAAGAACTCTGCGAAAGACTGGGGGAACCTGTATTGCCTTCCGGCATTGCGGATTCCATAGAAACAGGTCTGGAAATTGCTGCATCCATTGGTTACCCTGTTGTATTGCGTCCTGCTTTTACATTGGGCGGTACTGGCGGTGGTTTTGCTGACGATGAACAAGGTTTCCGTGAATTGATGAAAAACGCTTTGGCTTTGTCACCTACCCATCAGGTTCTGGTAGAAAAAAGCATCAAAGGCTATAAAGAAATCGAATACGAAGTAATTCGTGATAAAAACGATACCGCTATTACTGTATGTAATATGGAAAACTTAGACCCTGTTGGTATCCATACAGGGGATTCTATTGTCGTGTGTCCTTCTCAGACTTTGACAGATAAAGAATACCAGATGCTGAGAAACAGTGCCCTGAAGATTATCCGTGCCCTGAAGATTGAAGGTGGATGTAACGTACAGTTTGCATTAGATCCACATTCTTTCCAGTATTATCTGATTGAAGTCAATCCACGCGTTTCCCGTTCTTCTGCATTGGCTTCCAAAGCCAGCGGTTATCCCATTGCCAGAGTTTCCGCAAAAATTGGTGTAGGCATGACATTGGATGAGATTCCTCTTGCCAATACCCCTGCGGCATTTGAACCAGCATTGGACTATGTGGTTACAAAAATGCCGGGATTCCCGTTTTATAAATTTGCAGATGCTGATAATCGTCTGGGCACGCAGATGAAAGCCACAGGTGAAGTTATGGGCGTCGGCAGAACAGTGGAAGAAAGTTTGCTGAAAGCCATCCGCTCTTTGGAAATTGGTGTGAATCATTTGCATATGGCGAAATTTGATGGTCAGAGTCAGGAAGAATTGATGGCATACATTCCCAAGGGAACTGACGACAGAATTTATGCCATTGCAGAATTACTGCGTCAGGGATGTGCGCCGGAAAAAATTGCAGAAGCAACAAAAATTGATATTTTCTTCATCCGCAAATTGCAGAACATCATTTTAGAAGAAAAAGAATTGAAAGAACATGTAAGAGATGAAGCGGCTTTGTATGCTGCGAAGAAAATGGGCTTTTCTGATGCTGCCATTGCAAAACTGTGGCAGATGGAAGAAGAGGAAGTGTTCCAGATGCGTCAGAAAGCAGGCATTGTCCCTCATTACAAAATGATTGACAGCTGTGCAGCAGAATTTGACAGCTATATTCCTTATTTCTATGCAACTTATGAAGATGAAAACGAATCTGTCGTTTCTGATCGGAAAAAGATACTGGTATTGGGTTCTGGTCCTATCCGTATCGGTCAGGGGGTAGAGTTTGACTATTCCACTGTTCATGCTGTAAAAACCATTCAGGAAGCGGGATATGAAGCCATCATCATCAATAATAACCCGGAAACCGTTTCCACAGACTATACCACTTCTGACAAACTGTATTTTGAACCCCTGTGCGTAGAAGACGTTATGAACGTTATCGCATTGGAAAAACCAGAAGGAGTTATTGCTTCTCTGGGTGGACAGACTGCTGTCAATCTGGCAGAACCTCTCCAAAAAAGAGGCGTGCCGATCATTGGTACAGACAGTGTTGCCATTGAACGGGCAGAAAACAGAGAATCTTTTGAAGCGCTGCTGGAAAAACTGGAAATTCCTCAGCCCAAAGGGAAAGCGGTTACAAATATTGAAGATGGCGTTGCCGCTGCGGCAGAGATTGGTTATCCTGTTTTGGTTAGACCAAGCTTTGTACTGGGCGGCAGAGCTATGCAGATTGTGGCAAACGAGCCACAGCTGCGCCGCTATCTAGAAACAGCAGTAGAAGTGGATAAGGATAAACCTGTATTGGTCGACAAATATATCCAGGGCAAAGAAGTGGAAGTGGATGCCATCTGTGACGGTACTCGTGTATTCGTTCCGGGCATTATGGAGCTGGTAGAACGTACTGGGGTACACTCTGGTGACTCCATTAGCGTATATCCGCCTTTTGGCATCTCTGATAAAGTAAAAGGCGTTATTTTGGGATATGCGAAAAAGCTGGGCTTGGGCATTGGCATCAAAGGTCTGTTCAATATCCAGTTCATTGTAGATGGCAATGATGATGTATATATCATTGAAGTAAATCCTCGTTCCTCCCGTACAGTACCTTTCCTTTCCAAAGCCACAGGCTATCCTCTGGCAGATATCGCTACGAGAGTTATGTTGGGTATTTCTTTGGAAGAGCAGGGCATTTGCCAGCTGTATCCCGATGAGAAAAAACGTTGGTATGTAAAAGCTCCCGCATTCTCTTTCTCCAAACTGCACGGTATGGATGCTTATCTGTCACCAGAAATGAAATCCACAGGGGAAGCCATTGGTTATGATGCCAAACTCCATCGGGCAATGTATAAAGCAATGGTTGCCTCCGGCATGCATTTACAGAATTATGGCACAGTGCTGGTTTCTTTGGCAGATGCGGATAAAGAAGAAGGTCTGCCTTTGATCCGCCGTTTCTATCAGATGGGATTCAATCTGGAAGCTACAAAAGGAACAGCAGATTTCTTAAAACAGCACGGTATCCGTACGCATGCACTCCACAAACCAAGTGAAGGCAGTGATGAGGTACTGAAGTCTATCCGTTCCGGTTATGTCAGCTATGTAATCAATACCAGATCTATTACTGCAGGCACACAGGATGCAGATGGTATTGCAATCAGAGCCTGTGCCTGCGAGAATAACGTGACAGTGTTAACAGCACTGGATACAGTAAAAGTTTTGTTAGATGTATTGGAAGAAACGACTATGAAAATCTCAACAATTAATGCCTGAAATCGTTTTTTCCAATATTATCATATTTTCCATCAAGCAAAAAAGAAAGATCACAAAAGCAATTTCCCCTTAAGAAAATATTGATTTGCCTTTTTTGATTTCTTAAGGGGAATTGCTGTTTTCGGAAGAAAACATAACAAATAAAATCTTAATAAAGTAAGAAAGCCCAAATTCTTTGTCATAATAAGGATTTTGGCTTTTTTTGTTTTCTTATGAAGATGCCCCCAAAGATCTTCCTTTTTTGTTGCAAAAATCATAAAGATCGTAAGTATAATTTAGATAAAACATTCCCTAATTTTACAGAATGTAGTAAAATCATAATGATAAAGCAAATTGATTTATAAAAGTCGCTGCAAGATGATGCAGAAGACATCTTTGTACCGTGTCTTTGCGGTGATATAATGGATTTGATCTATGAGAAGGGCGGTGTTTTATGGACAAAAAACAACTTCAGTTGACATACAAGGAATTACAAAATACTTTGACTGCACGGGATTTTTTGCAGAACGCCGGACTGCATAAAAAAGATGTGCTGGCTGTTATGGATAAAGGTGTATGGCTGGAAGCTATGGAAAAACTGATGACAGGTGAGGTGTCCTGTCGTAATGTTTTGAATCTGTGCAGTCCTGCCATGGAAAATTTTGCGGGAAGCCGACCGAAAGATGGATGGCTGCCGGCTTTGTATGGGCATATGATTCGCAAAATTTATCCCCATCGAGATGATATTCCTGCAACGGATCAATATGACAAGGCAGCGGCATTTTATTTGGAATGTCTGCGGTTCTTTTTGAATAAAGAAAAAGAACGGCTGCCATTTTCCAGAATCCGGGATTTTGATTTTGCAACGGAAGAGGAACTGGAGGGAAGCCCTTACGAAGAAGAATATCGGCGTTTCTTACAGTGTTTTTCTGACGCCTATTTATATGAATTGATGCGTATTGGCAGGGAAATTATGCCTTTTGATATGCTGGCTCATGTAGCAGGGGTGCATCATATTGCCATGCACATTGCAAGACAGCTTGCAAAGACAGGTATTCCTGTGGATTTGCCTTTGATTTCCGGTGCTGCCGCTGCCCATGACATCGGGAAATATGGATGCAGGGAAAATGAAGTCAGAAGAATTCCCTATCTGCATTATTATTATACAGACCTTTGGTGCAGAGTCCATGAACTGCCTAACATCGGACATATTGCCGCAAACCATTCCACTTGGGATTTGGAATTGGAAAATCTTACTGTGGAATCCCTGATATTGATTTATGCCGATTTCCGCGTGAAAAACAATGGCTATGATGAAAAAGGCAAAGAAATCATGGGCTTCTACAGCCTGGCATCTTCCTTTGCGGTGATTTTGAATAAGCTGGATAATGTGGACACAGCCAAAGAAAATCGTTATCGCCACGTTTATTCCCGTTTGGAAGACTTTGAAAATTATATGAAAGCCCTTGGCGTCAATGTAGATTTGACCAGCTGTGCATTGAAGCCTGTTCCGCAAAGAAATCCTGCATTGCTGAATATTGATGAAACGGTGGATGCGTTCAAAAATATTGCCATTGACCATAATATTCGCCTGATGCATAAGCTGAGCCGGGAACTGACTTTTGGTGATATTCTGGAAGCAGCCCGCAGTACACGCAATTGGAAGGATACAAGGGCATATCTGAATATTTTTGCGGAATACTTTACATATATGAATCAGCGGCAAAAGCAGATGGCAATGAACTTCCTCTATGACTTGATGTTCCACAGAGAAGGGGATATCCGCAGACAGGCGGCAGATCTGCTGGGGAATATGATTGCCCATTATGATGTAGAATATGGGAAAGAACTCCCTCAGAATGTGAATGTGATACTGGATGAAACAGATAGCTTCCAGCTGTGGAAAAGATATCTGGATCGTATCATCTTGCCGGATCACAAAGTCATTGACCGTCATAGACGCTGGCTTGGGTATTGTTTGAAACGTGTTGTCATTTCTTTGCTGGAAAACTGCAAAGAAGAACAGCGCAAGAAATATGTTGTACCACTTCTTGCTTATTATCAAGAATTGGGATGGATTGATGAAACAGCCTTTATCCTGCTGGATACTATGCCTTCCATTCCCATGGTGCTTTTGGATGATGCGGAACGGAATGTATGCTTCCGCTTTATGGAGCATTTTGCTTCTCGGGATGTTCTGGAAATTCAGGCTGCAATTTTGCTCAATCTGTGCGAAATGGCACCTGCTTTTACGGAGTCCAAAGAATTTCTTCATACAGTCAATGCAGTTCTGGATGTTGTGCCCGTGAAAGAAGAAAAAGCATTGGCATATCTTGCCTATGAAATCCGCAAAAATTGTGGTTTGCCCCAGAAGAATAAGGCTGCATATCAGGAAATTTTTGAAGATTCCGCAGTGGTATCTGATATTTTCCTGGATAACCTGAAAGCGGCAACACCTTGGAAAATCAAGATTATCAACATGCGTTTGCTCTATGATCGGATTTGCAGTGGCGTGACTATGCCAAAACTTCATGTGGCAACCCATTTGTCCAATCTGTTAAAAGTCAGTGAACAGGTTTCTGTTCGTCATGCGGCAGGGGAAACACTGGTAAAACTGGCACCTATGCTTTCTTGGGATCAGCGAAATGAAGTTGCCATTGAATTGACAAAAGGTCTGGAAATTGGTGAATTCGAGTTTTCTAAGTATATTCCTCAATATCTGGGTGAGTTTGTATTGTTCCTGCATCCAAAGGAATTGGATGAATTTATCAAAGATCTGGAACGTCTGCAAAACAGCACCAATGATCGAATTGCCAGTGTAGCGCTGGATACTTTCGGGGTAATGCTCCAGCATTACGGACAGTATCAGAGTCGCTTCCCGGAATTGGCGCAGGTTTATGAGGACAGACGCAAGAAAATCATGGGCATGATTCTGAAAGGATTTGCGAACTATCAGGAAAATGTCAAACGAGAAGCGTTTTGGGTCGTTGGTCACGAACTTTTTGCCCAGGATTATTTATCCATGCAGGAAAAGAAAAATCTTTTTGGCTTCCTCAGTAAAAAGATGCTCATGCTTGTGGAACAGGATGAAGATTCCGAATTAACGTTCTTTAACCACACTGCTGGATGGAATTTTGTATATCATTTTATCAGTGCGTATATTTTCCAAGAAAAGAAATTCACTTTCTCAGAACCCCAGAAAATTGCTTTTTTCCCCGGTACATTTGACCCCTTTACATTGGGGCACAAGGAAATTGCCCGGGAAATCAGAGATCTTGGATTTACTGTTTATCTGGCACTGGACGAATTTTCCTGGTCGAAAAAAGCCCAGCCTCATCGGGTGCGCAGACGTATTTTGGATATGTCTGTGGCAAATGAAGAAAATATTTTCCTTTTCCCTTCAGATACACCAGTGAATATTGCCAATCCGGCAGACTTGAAAAAACTGCGGGAAATGTTCCCGGGAAAAGAAGTCTATATGGTGGCAGGCAGCGACGTGGTGCAGAATGCCTCCTCTTATCGTATGGAACCGGAAGAAAATTCCATTATGACATTCCCTCATGTTATTTTCCGCAGAGAAACCAGAGAGGGCAGAGGAAACAAGACATCTTATGATATGATTCAAAACACTGTTGTGGAATTGAAACTGCCTACACACTTTGAGGACATCAGTTCTACAAGAATCCGCGAAAATATCGACCATAACAGGGATATTTCCAATTTGATTGATACCGTTGCCCAGAACTATATCTATGACCGTGGGCTGTATTTAAGAGAGCCACAGTATAAACGACTGCTTCAGACAAAAGCTGTTGAAATCAAGCATGAAACCAATGCGAAAGATATTGCGGAGATCATCCGACAGGGAAATCTGGGTAATGATGAAAGCGAAAAACTGCTTCATACTTTGCAGGAACCCGGTTGTACAGCAACCATCATATTTGACCAGGACGGCAAAGGCAGACCGGATGCCATTATGCTTTACCGTCATATTTCCACAACAGAACTGTTTGGAGAATTCCAGGATATGATGACAGCCAGCTACATTCGTCAGCAGACTTCCGGTAAGATTGTGTTGATTCTGGCTGGTTACATCAGAAGCCGGTCAAAAATTGCAGATCTGGAGCAGATTGTGCTGACAGAAACCTTGGCGGAATGTCTGCGGCAGGACTACACTTATACTGTATGTAGCCCCAAATACAGCCAGATCACAAAGAGTATGAAAGATGCTTTGGAACGTCAGGGATTTATTCCTGTTCCTTTGCCAGAAGTGCCAAGAGAAATCTACGTTGTAGATATGAAACAGCCTGTTGTGTTATATCATAATGTACAGACAGCTATCAAAGAACCTTTCAGTACAAATCCTAGAGTACTACGGGTTTTGGATGAAAGCCATAAACGATTCCAGCGTTCTTTGACCAAATTGTATCCCGGAGAATTGGTCCTTTCCTTTAATGCAGGGATTATGTATAATCGCTTGATTGAGCTGATTACTGCGGCAAATGGCATGCCCAAAGAACCACTGCCGGTACGTACATTGGGGAAAAATATGTGTGTGCCTTTCGGTAAGATTCTGAAAGGTATTGTCATTCCCAATACGGTAACAAAGGTACTTCATACAGACAAGGTATTCGATTCCCGCATTCATGGTTTCCGTATTGCAGAGTTCCCAGAATATCTGCCCCTGCGTTCTCAGGTCAGAACAATCAAATCTTTCCGCAGACCTGTGATTTTGGTAGATGACCTGCTTCATAAAGGGTATCGTATCCGTGAACTTGACCCGCTTTTTAAAGAAGAAAATGTAGAGATTGATCGTTTGATCGTTGGTATGCTTTCTGGTCGAGGAAAAGACCTGATGGAAATCCAAGGCAGAAAGGTAGAAAGTGCTTACTTCATTCCTTCTATGCGTATCTGGTTCGTGGAAACATCTATGTATCCCTTTATCGGTGGGGATGGTGTAGAAACCAATGCGGATAAAACAGGCAATTTCTTGCATGGTGTCAATCTGATCCTGCCATATGTAATGCCCGGCTTTATCAGAGGGGCATCGAAAGAAAATATCTATGACTTGTCTATGGTCTGCTTGCAAAATACAAAAGAAATTCTGACAGTTTTGGAAGAAGAATATCAGGCTTTGTATGAACGGAATCTGACTTTGGGACGACTGAGTGAAGTCATTATCTGGCCTCGCATTCCAGACAAGGGCAATTGCGTTGCTTATGATTATCATCTGCCGGCATCTGTATATCTGGAAAACGATATGGAACAGATGATCCGACTGGAACACCTTGTAAAATAAGGAGGATATTATGGAACAGAAACTCATTGGAACGACCACTGTTTTTTTCACAGATCGGTGTCGGGAGAAGAATAAAGGGATATTGAAATTGACCCATCCGGCAATGCTGGCAGAAGAAGAAACCCTTCGTTGGTTGGACAGCGTTCATCTGGATGAAGTGGCAGCAAATATGGACGCAGACCTGCGGACAGTGGCAGAAAATGCCCTGTCCAAAGGGACTGTGCTGCTGGCGAATACTGCATGGAAAACAGCTGATGAATGGGAAAAATGGCTTCAGATAGATAATAAGAAGAAAAAACGGGTACATCTGCTGGCATTGGGTGATGTTGGCAGCACTGTGCTGACTGCATTGAAACTCATGGGCGGCGATTGCATCGAAACATTGGGAATTTATGATGTGAACCCAGATGTCTGTGCTCGTTGGGAAACAGAATTAAATCAGGCTGTTTTTCCTTGGGATTATGACGCTTTGCCGACGGTTGAAATTTTGACCGAAGAACAGCTTTTTGATTGCGATATGTTTGTTTTCTGTGCCTCCAAAGGGATTCCTCCTGTAGGTTCACAGGTGCAGGATGTGCGTATGGTGCAGTATGAGGCAAACAAAGGTATTATTTCTATTTTTGCGAAAAAAGCTAGAGATGCTAAATTTGATGGCTTGTTTGCGGTTGTTTCTGATCCTGTAGATCCTCTTTGCCGTGCTGCTTTTCTTGCCAGCAATGAAGATGAGACAGGAATTTTCGATGGCAAAGGGCTTCGCCCGGAACAGGTTCAGGGCTATGGTCTTGGTGTTATGAATGCAAGAGCTGCTTACTACGCAAAACAAAATCCCAATTTTGCGGATTTCCTGACAGAAGGCAGAGCATTTGGACCTCACGGACAGGATCTTGTTATTGTAAACAGCATTGCTAACTATGACGATGAACGTTCTAAAGCTTTGACAAAACTTGCCATCGAAGCCAACCTGCGTATGAGGGAACTGGGCTTTAAGCCGTATGTGGCACCTGCCATTTCTTCTGCTGCCATTTCATTGCTGTTGACACTGCGCGGAGAATGGCATTATAGCTCCAATTTCTTAAATGGTGTTTATATGGGCAGCAAAAACAGAACGACATTGGGTGTGGAAATTGAATCTCTGCCCTTGCCATATGCCTTATTCAAAAGAATCCAAAAAGCTTATGATGGACTGGAGATGATTCGATGAAGCAAATGTTGACCATTGTATATCCGCAATGTGAAGATTCCAGAAGAACCAAACGACTGGAGAAGCTATTGGAAGAAATTTATGGTTTATATGAATGTACAGTGATTCGTCGGCTAGAGGATTTTCATTCCTTGGAGGGGAAAAGACTGCTCTTTGCCATTCCTTTAGGGATTTCTGGTATCAATCTGGAATACTTCCGCTATTTGAAGTATATGCGTCTGCATCCGGATATGCTGAAAGGATGTGTAGGTTCCATTTTGGTGGATGGAGAAAGTGAATTGTATACCAAGTCTGTGGCAAGGGAATTGATGTTTACAGCCAATGCTTGCGGATGTGCTTTCCCTGGCAGAGGCATGGTGGAAGGCACAGGTTCCTTGCAGAATTTCAATATTCAGGCAATGCAGCAGGATTTGGACAATATGGGTGCGTATCAGGCAGCAGCAAAGCGTCTGGTGGCACAGCTCATGGATTTTACACCAAATCCAAAGAAGGAAACCAATATACTGGTGCTTCACGCCAGCAATCACAAAACTTCTAACACTTCCATGCTGTGGGATATGATCAAAAAAGATCTGCATCATTGCAAAATTACGGAAATTTCCTTGAGAAATGGTACGGTGCACGATTGCTCTGGATGTCCATTTAAAATGTGCATGCATTTCAGTGAAAAATCCAGCTGCTATTATGGTGGGGTGATTGTGGAGCAGGTGTATCCTGCCATTGAGGCATGTGATGCGGTTGTGTTGCTCTGTCCAAATTATAATGATGCACTCAGTGCCAATTTGACGGCTTTCATCAACCGTTTGACAGCATTGTTCCGTAAAAATCAATTTTACGAAAAAAGTATTTTTGCACTGGTTGTATCGGGATACAGCGGCGGCAATATCGTTGCGGAACAGGTGATCAGTGCCATGAGTATGAATAAAACGTTCCGCCTGCCTCCATATTTTGCAATGCTGGAAACTGCCAATAACCCTGCTAGCATCTTGGAAGTGGAAGATATCCAGAAAAAAGCTTCTGCTTTTGCGGAAAATATGATGAAGGCTTTGGTAAAAGAATCCTGAAAATCCTTTGCCAACTGCTGTTTTATGGGAGGTTGGCTTTAAAGAAAAACTGCATTTCATCGGAATAGATTTGCATGATATGCAGGAATGATTTCAAACGGAAAACCAATGCAGTCGAATCTGAATGCTTTGGCAAAAAAATAAAAAGGAATCACATTGTTGAGAAAGATTTTATTCGTTTTGCGAAAAGACGTGGGAAATATGTGGTTTTTACTTGTCAATAGCTTTTGGCTATGATAATATGAAATCAGGCAGGTCGTCGTTCGCAGCGGCGACTTTTCTTGATAAAGCGTGAACCTTTAGAAACAACAGATATGGAGGAAGACAATGAACCGTGAAATGATTATTATTCTGGATTTTGGCGGTCAGTATAATCAGTTGATTGCCAGACGTGTCAGAGAACATCACGTTTACTGTGAAATCATGCCTTGGAATAAACCTATTGAGGAAATCAAGGCAAAAAATCCCAAAGGGATTATCTTTACAGGTGGTCCCAACAGTGTATATGATGAAAAATCTCCTCATTGCGATCCCGAAATTTTCGAACTGGGCGTACCTGTTCTGGGGATTTGCTATGGCTGCCAGCTGATGGCTTATACACTGGGTGGTAAAGTAGGCAATGCCAACGAAAAGAGCGAATATGGCAAAACAGAAGTTACTTTCGATACTGACAGCAAACTGATGAAAGGTATTGATGAAAAAGAAATCTGCTGGATGAGCCATACAGACTTTGTTACAGAAATGCCTGAAGGCTTCCGTATTATTGGTAAGACAGCAACATGCCCCGCAGCAGCTATTGAATGCCCTGAAAAAGGCTTCTATGGCGTTCAGTTCCACCCTGAAGTAAACCACACACCTAAGGGTACAAACATGATTCACAATTTCCTGTATGAAGTTTGTGGATGCAGCGGCGACTGGACAATGACAAACTATATCGAAGATCAGATTCAGAAAATCAGAGAACAGGTTGGCGACGGCAAAGCACTGTGTGCACTGTCTGGCGGCGTTGACTCCAGCGTAGTAGCTGCTCTGGTTTCTAAAGCGATCGGCAAACAGCTGACATGTGTATTTGTTGACCACGGTCTGATGCGTAAAAATGAAGGGGACGAAGTAGAAGCAGCATTCGCAAATATGTTTGATTCTCACTTTGTAAGAGCCAATGCACAGGAACGTTTCCTGAGCAAACTGAAAGGCGTTACAGACCCCGAAACAAAGAGAAAAACCATTGGTGAAGAATTCATTCGTGTGTTTGAAGATGAAGCGAAGAAGATTGGTAAAGTAGATTTTCTGGTACAGGGTACCATTTATCCTGACGTAATCGAAAGCGGTCTGGGCGATTCCGCAGTCATCAAATCTCACCATAACGTAGGCGGTTTGCCTTCCGTTGTAGATTTTGAAGAACTGATCGAACCCCTGCGTCTGCTGTTCAAAGATGAAGTACGTCAGATGGGTCTGGAACTGGGTCTGCCTGAACATCTGGTATGGCGTCAGCCTTTCCCTGGTCCCGGTCTGGGTATCCGTGTAATCGGTGAAGTAACAGAAGATAAACTGGAAATCCTGAGAGAAGCAGATGCAATCTTCCGTGAAGAAATTGCAAAAGCTGGTTTGGATAGAAGCATCAACCAGTACTTTGCTGTTATCACAGACGTTCGTTCCGTAGGCGTTATGGGTGACTTCAGAACATATGACTACACTATTGCTCTGCGCGGTGTAACAACAACCGACTTTATGACAGCTGATTGGGCAAGAATTCCTTATGATGTCTTGGATCGTATCTCTGTCAGAATTGTAAATGAAGTAAAACATGTAAATCGTATTGTGTACGATATCACTTCCAAACCACCTGCAACTATCGAGTGGGAATAATTATTAAAGTCCTGCAAGCCTTGTATTTTCAAGGCTTACAGGACTATTTTTTTGCCGAGCGTACTAAAATCGTACTATTTTTTCATTTGCATCAATTGTGAAAGTGCTTTGGCGACTTCTTCGTGTTTGTTTGGATATAAATGTGAGTATATATTGAGAGTAGTTTCAACATTTTCGTGGCCTAGCCTTTCGGAAATAAGTAAAGGTGGAAAACCTAGTTCAATCAGTAATGAGGCATGTGAGTGCCCTTACGGTATAATTACGACAAACCGGAAAAGCCCCGTAGGATCAAGGGTTTTGAGGTTTTCAGTCTGATTTTTTCATCCTTTTCCAAACCGAAAAATCATACTGAAATAAGTCGAATTGCAGGAGGTGTTTCATTAACGACAAATGAATAGCAGAAAGGAACTCAAAACCTTTTGATTCCAAACACAACAGAATATTGGATTTAAGCGAAGCCGTCACTTGTTTTAAGTGGCGGCTTTTGTTGTTTCCAGGGCTGTTATGCAGGCACATGACAACACCCAATCAGAAATGAGGTGAAGTCATTGAACCCACAAATCATCGCCGTTGCCAACCAGAAGGGCGGCGTCGGCAAAACGACTACCTGCGCCAACTTAGGCATCGGGCTGGCGCAGGCCGGAAAGAAGGTGCTGCTGGTGGATGCTGACCCGCAGGCCAGCCTCACCATCAGCCTGGGCAACCCGCAGCCGGACAAGCTGCCCTTTACCCTGTCCGATGCGATGGGCCGTATTCTCATGGACGAGCCGATCAAACCCGGCGAGGGTATCCTGCACCACCCGGAGGGCGTGGACCTCATGCCCGCTGACATCCAGCTCTCCGGCATGGAGGTATCTCTGGTGAACGCCATGAGCCGGGAGACCATTCTACGGCAGTACCTGGACACCGTAAAGGGACAGTATTCCCATATCCTCATCGACTGCCAGCCCTCCCTGGGGATGCTCACGGTCAACGCTTTGGCCGCTGCCAACAGGATCATAGTCCCCGTCCAGGCGGAGTATCTGCCCGCCAAGGGCCTGGAACAGCTGCTGTCCACCATCAACAAGGTTAAGCGGCAGCTGAACCCCAAGCTCCAGATCGACGGTATTCTGCTGACGATGGTGGACAACCGCACCAACTTTGCCAAAGAGATCGCCGCCCTGCTGCGGGAGACCTGCGGTAGCAAAATCAAGGTGTTCGGCACCGAGATACCCCACTCGGTCCGGGCCAAGGAGACCAGCGCCGAGGGCAAGAGCATCTATGCTCACGACCCCGGCGGCAAGGTGGCCGAAGCCTATCATAATTTGACGCGGGAGGTGATAAAAATTGAAAAGCAGCGCGAAAAAAGTAGAGCTGGCATCGGTCGATGACCTGTTTTCCACCGAGGAAAGCCGTGCCGACGCCCAGCGGGAGAAGGTTCTGGAAATTCCCTTGTCGGAGCTGCACCCTTTCAAGGACCACCCCTTCAAGGTCAAGGATGACGAGGCCATGATGGAGACCGCAGACAGCATCCGGCAGTACGGCGTGCTGGTCCCGGCCATCGCCCGCCCGGACCCCAACGGCGGCTATGAGCTGGTGGCCGGACACCGGCGGCACCGGGCCAGCGAGCTGGCGGGCAAGGACACCATGCCGGTCATTGTCCGGGACCTAGACGACGACCAGGCCACCATTATTATGGTTGACAGCAATTTGCAGCGAGAAAGCCTGCTCCCCAGTGAGCGGGCTTTTGCTTATAAGATGAAGCTGGAGGCTGTAAAACATCAAGGCGCACGGACAGATTTAACTTCCCGACAACTCGTCGGGAAGTTGGAAATGGCCGATGTAGTTGGTGAAAAAGCTGGTGACAGCGGCAGACAGGTTCAGCGTTACATCCGTCTCACCGAACTCATCCCCGAACTGCTGGACATGGTGGACGAGAAGAAAATTGCCTTCAACCCGGCCTATGAGCTGTCTTTCCTCAAAAAAGAGGAACAGGTGGACCTGCTGGACGCTATGGACAGCGAGCAGGCCACCCCCTCCCTCTCCCAAGCCCAGCGGCTGAAAAAGTACAGTCAGGAGGGCCACCTGACCCTCGACATGATGCGGGTCATCATGGGCGAGGAAAAGAAAAGTGACCTGGACAAGATCACCTTCACCAGCGACACCCTGCGCAAATATTTTCCCCGGAGCTACACGCCCCAGCGGATGCAGGAGACCATCATCAAGCTGCTGGAACAGTGGCAGCGCAAGCGCCAGCAACAGCACGACCGCTGAGAAAGGAGAGCCTATGAGGGATATTTCAGCCCGTGAGCTGAAAGGACATAACATTTTGGCTGTGGAGCGATTTCAGGACAGCACCCGATGGATGATTGAATTTGCGGTCCGCAAGCCCCGTACCCCCTACGGCAGCCCCGGCGATGAGGTTCGCCTGTTTCTCACCGAGGACGGCTACCGGCAGGCCCTGGACGCCCAGCGCAGCCAGCAAATCAAAATCAAGCGGTATGCCCACGTTGTAGAGGGCCATATCCTCGATTTCAAACCGAGAAAGAAACGCCGTCACCCGTAAACCTGCCATCTACCAAGAAAGGAATGAATTATGTGTACCGTTAGAGAGATTCAAGAGGCCATCCGTGAACACTGCCAATCCCAACTTGACATGGAAAGCACCGAGATCGACCGGGTGATGCAGCGGCTACCCTTTGGCACCGTGCAGGACATCTTTACCCGGCCCCTTGTGCCGAAGCCGCCTTATTCTTCGCACAGCCGGAAATACCGCGCCTGACCGCCGCAGTCTTTTGAAGATTGCGGCTTTTTTCATGCCATGAATGCCGAGAGGAGTGATGAAATGGCCGTTTTTCGTATTGAACGGACCCGTGATTATACCGTTATGAGTAACCATCACCTGCGCGACAAGGCGTTGTCGCTGAAATCCAAGGGGCTTTTGTCCATGATGCTGTCCTTGCCGGAGGACTGGAACTACACCACCAGAGGACTTGCGAAAATCTGCAAGGAGGGCGTGGACGCCATCGGCGGGGCGCTGCGGGAGCTGGAAAGCGCCGGGTACATCGTCCGCCACCAGATGCGGGACCGGCAGGGCCGCATCAGCGACACCGAGTATGTTATCTACGAGCAGCCCCAGCCCAAAGCGCCGGATACGCCCCAGCCGGATACGGCTTCACCAGATACGGAAAACCCGTATCTGGCTGACCCGGATACGGAAAAGCCCGCAGAATTAAATATAGAGAAATCAAAGACCCAAAAATCAAATACTCAGGGATCAAGTACCGATTCCATTCCCTTCCGGGGATTTGCGGCGGCCAGGCCGCCGGAACGGAAAGGACGGGATGCGATGTCGGTGGAAGAAATGGAGAGTTATCGGGATTTGGTGTTGGAGAACATTGAGTACGACCACCTGTGCCGGGAGTTTACCACCTACCGCGAGGATTTGGACGAGATCGTGGAGCTGATCGTGGAAACGGTCTGCGCCAGACGCAAGACCACCCGCATTGCCGGGGCGGACTTCCCCCATGAGGTGGTGCGGTCCCGGTTCTTGAAGCTGGACAGCTCCCACATCGAGTTCGTCATGGAGTGCCTGCACAACAACACCACCGAAATCCGCAACATGAAGCAGTACCTGCTGACCGTGCTGTTCAACGCGCCCACCACCATGAACAATCACTACACGGCCCAGGTCAACCACGATATGCACGCAGGCGGCTGGTAATGGCCGCCTTTTCTGCTGCACCGCCCAAGGAGGCACGATATGAACCAGATGGAAATTTTCAAAAACCCGGAGTTTGGAAGCATCCGTACTTTTGAGCAGGACGGCAAGGTGCTGTTCTGCGGAACGGATGTAGCAACTGCTTTGGGATATGCCAATCCCCGTAAGGCCGTCCGCGACCACACCCGCTGTGGAACGAAATGTTCCATAGGGGTCCAGACCGGCAAGAAGGCAGATGGCTCACCCGCCGTACAGATGGTGGAGATGCTCTTTATCCCCGAAGGCGACGTTTACCGGCTCATCGTCCACAGCAAGCTGCCCTCGGCGGAGCGATTTGAACGCTGGGTGTTCGATGAAGTCCTGCCCAGCATCCGCCAGCACGGGGCCTACCTCACCAGGGAGAAGCTGTGGGAGGTCGCCACCTCGCCGGAAGCCCTGTTGAAGCTCTGCTCCGACCTGCTGGCGGAGCGCGAGAAGAACGCGGCGCTGCAAGCGGACAACGCCCGGCTGCAAGGCAAAGCCGTCTACTACGACCTGTTCATCGACCTGCGGCACAGCACCAACCTGCGCACCACCGCCAAGGAACTGGACGTGCCGGAGCGGCGCTTTATCCGCTTTCTGCTGGAACGCCGGTATGTCTACCGCACCCCCTCCGGCTACGTGCTGCCCTACGCCAAAGGCAGTAACGAGGGGCTGTTCTGTGTGAAGGATTTTTGCCGCAACGGCCACACTGGCTCCTACACGCTGGTGACGCCCAAGGGCAAGCTGCACTTTGCGGAACTGCGCCAGTTGATTTTGGTGACGGTATGACGGGCCGCCACCTGTTACGACGGCTGGTGGTCCCGCCTTAGTACCCAAGACCGCTTTCTGCATAACCGACGAAGGGAGGCGAGAAAAATGCAGGAGGAAGTGGAAAACAGAACCTTGACGCTGGTTGTCAGCGGCACCAAGTTCACCGGGCGGCTGTTCAAGGCCGCCATATCCAAGTACATGGCCCACCGCAGGGAGAAAAAGCTGGAAAAGCAGCGCAGCCGGGATTCCCCCGTTACCCCCAAGGGCAAGCAGACGGTAAAGCAGCTCATCGGGCAGAACCAGGGCGTCTCCAACATCGAGATCAACGACCCGTCCATTCGGGATTTTGAGCGCATCGCCCGCAAGTACGGCGTGGACTATGCGGTGAAAAAGGACCGCAGCACCTCGCCGCCCAAGTACCTGATCTTCTTCAAGGCCCGCGATGCCGACGCCCTGACGGCGGCATTCTCGGAGTACACCCAGAGGAAGGTCAAGAAGCCCGACCGCAGCGAGCGCCCGTCGGTGCTGGAGAAGCTCAGCCACTTCAAGGAGCTTATTAAAAATGCGGTGGTGGACAGGACAAAGCGGAAGGAGCTGGAACGATGAAGCAGCTGAATGTAAAAAAACTGGTGCTGCTGAACCTGCCCTATTTTCTGCTGGGCCTGTTTGCCACCAACTTGGGCGAAGCCTGGCGGCTGGCTGTTGGGGCGGATGCCTCGGCCAAAATGCTCTCGTTCTTTTCCACCCTGCCGGTGGCCCTGGGAAGCTGGTGGCCCAGCCTGCACCCGCTGGACCTGGCTGTTGGCCTGTGCTGCGGCGCTGGCCTGCGTCTGGCGGTGTATCTGCACGGTAAGAACGCCAAGAAGTACCGCCACAATGTGGAGTATGGTTCGGCCCGTTGGGGCACCCATGACGATATTGCCCCCTACATCGACCCGGTGTTCCAGAATAATGTCATTCTGACCCAGACCGAACGGCTCACCATGTCCAGCCGCCCCAAGAACCCCAAGTATGCCCGCAACAAAAACGTGCTGGTCATCGGCGGTTCCGGCTCCGGCAAGACCCGCTTCTGGCTCAAGCCCAATCTGATGCAGATGCACAGTTCCTATGTGGTCACCGACCCAAAGGGCACCATCCTGGTGGAGTGCGGCAAAATGCTTCAGCGGGGCGCGCCCAAGCTGGGCAAGGACGGCAAGCCGGTGAAGGACAAAAACGGCAAAGTCATCTATGAGCCGTACCAGATCAAGGTGCTGAACACCATCAACTTCAAGAAGTCCATGCACTATAACCCTTTCAGCTACATTCACAGCGAAAAGGATATTTTGAAGCTGGTGACAACGCTCATCGCCAATACCAAGGGCGAGGGCAAGGCCGGGGACGATTTCTGGGTCAAGGCGGAGACGCTGCTGTACTGCGCGCTGATCGGCTACATCCACTACGAAGCCCCGGTGGAGGAACAGAATTTCTCCACCCTCATTGAGATGATCAACAGCATGGAGGTCCGGGAGGACGATGAGGAGTTCAAAAATGCCGTTGACCTGATGTTTGATGAGCTGAAAGAGCGGGAACCCAACCACTTTGCGGTGCGCCAATATGCCAAATATAAATTGGCCGCAGGCAAAACTGCGAAGTCGATTTTGGTGAGCTGCGGCGCACGGCTGGCGGTGTTCGACATTGCCGAGCTGCGGGAGGTCACAGCCTATGACGAGCTGGAGCTGGACACCCTGGGAGACCGACGAACCGCATTGTTCCTGATTATGAGCGACACCGATGACAGTTTTAACTTCCTCATCTCCATGTGCTACACCCAGCTGTTCAACCTGCTCTGTGAAAAGGCCGACGATGTGTACGGCGGGCGGCTGCCGGTTCATGTGCGCTGCCTCATTGATGAGTGCGCCAACATTGGCCAGATCCCCAAGCTGGAGAAGTTGGTCGCCACCATCCGCAGTCGAGAAATCTCTGCCTGTCTGGTGTTGCAGGCGCAGAGCCAGCTCAAGGCCATCTACAAGGACAACGCTGATACCATCATCGGCAACATGGATACCTCCATCTTCCTGGGCGGCAAAGAGCCGACCACGTTGAAGGAGCTGGAAGCCGTGCTTGGGAAAGAGACCATCGACACCTACAACACCGGAGAGAGCCGGGGGCGGGAGACTTCCCACTCGCTCAACTATCAAAAATTGGGGAAGGCGCTGATGAGCCAAGACGAGCTGGCCGTCATGGACGGCAGCAAGTGCATTTTGCAGCTGCGCGGTGTGCGGCCGTTCCTCTCGGACAAGTACGACATCACCCAGCACCCCAACTACAAGTACACCGCCGACGCCGACCCGAAGAACGCCTTTGATATTGAAGGCTATCTCAAGGCCCGGCTGAAGCTCAAACCCAACCAGGTCTGCGACGTGTATGAGATCGACGCCGCAGCCAACGATTGATGCTCCGCTGTGAAAGGAGGGGTCCTATCTATCCGCCACAACCGCCCCGCTGGGGCCATCGGCGTACAAAGCGGACGATCTCTATCAAAATAATGAAAAAGGAGGAAGGCCGGAATCAGCCAGCCCGGAAATCGGGCGGCGATTGTCCGGCTTTTGTATGCCTATGAACCATGACTAAATCAAACTTTTCAAACTGATTCCGGCCAACTTTATTTATGGAATTTTTCAATCAGGCAATCACCGTTCTCCAGACCCTCGTTATCGCTCTCGGTGCCGGTCTCGGCGTGTGGGGCGTCATCAATTTGCTGGAAGGTTATGGCAACGACAACCCCGGAGCCAATGCTCATGTGTCATAAAGAAACACACAAGAGATTGATAGACAGCAGCCTACTATTCCGTAAATTTTGTTTCAGGACTTTCTTTTTCAATGCCGATATGCTATAATATTTCTATTCCAAGTAAGGAGTTAAAAATATGCGGCAAGGTATTCTTAATTAACTATAATCAAATAGTGGGAACAAAGAATTGTAACCGTCCCTTGCAAGGGGCTTAGTTTTTTGTACCCTTTTTAAGAATACTTTTGCCTTATATATTTGACATATCAAAAGAGCGACCGCTGCTTGCAGTGCGTTGTATGTATGTGTATGTCTATTCGCTATATCCCCAGCGGTAAAAGTATTTTGCTGCTGGGGATTTTTATGCCCTTTGGGGGCTGAATGGAGGACAAACACATGAAAATAATCAATATCGGCATTCTTGCTCATGTAGACGCAGGAAAAACGACTTTGACAGAAAGCCTGCTCTATACCAGCGGAGCCGTTCCGGAATTAGGGAGTGTAGATAAGGGAACAACGCGGACAGACACCATGCTGTTGGAACGCCAGCGTGGGATTACCATTCAAACGGCCGTCACTTCTTTCGGCTGGAAGAATTATAAGATCAATATTGTCGATACCCCCGGCCATATGGACTTTTTGGCGGAAGTATATCGCTCACTTGCTGTTCTTGACGGAGCAATTTTAGTAGTTTCCGCAAAGGACGGCGTGCAGGCACAAACACGGGTACTGTTCCATGCGCTCCAGAAAATGAAAATCCCAACGATTATTTTTGTAAATAAGATAGACCAGGAGGGCATTGACTTACAGAGCGTTTATCAAAATATCAGAGAAAAACTTTCTGATGATGTCATGGTTATGCAAGATGTTTCGCTCACTCCGGAAGTGTCTCTGACAGACATTGAGGATATAGAAAAATGGGATTCTATTATTGCTGGAAATGATGAACTTTTGGAAAAATATATTGCGGGGGAACCTTTGAAAATACAAGATTTACAGAGGGAGAAATGCAGAAGAATGCAAAACGGTTCCCTGTTTCCTATTTATCATGGGAGTGCAAAGAACAATATCGGAACTGAAAAGCTGATTGAAGTGATTGCAGAAACATTTACTTCTGGTGCGGACAACGATCAATCCGAGCTATGCGGAAGCGTTTTTAAAATCGAGTACACAGACCAGAAAAAGCGGCTCGTTTATTTGCGGTTATACAGCGGGACACTTCATTTACGGGATACGATTCTCCTGCCCCAAAATCAAAAACTAAAAATCACAGAAATGAGGATTCCGTCAAACGGAGAGATTATACCGGCGGACACAGCCTGTTGCGGAGAAATTGTTATTTTGACCAATGACACTCTGAAGCTGAATGATACTCTCGGAAATGTAGAACTTTTGCCGCGCAAGGCATGGGAAAAAAATCCGATTCCTTTGCTTCGGACGACGGTGGAGCCGCAAAATCAGGAACAAAGAGACCTCCTGCTGAATGCCCTGACGGAAATTGCAGATACAGATCCGCTGTTGCATTACTATGTGGATACGATAACGCATGAAATCATCATTTCTTTTTTAGGAAAAGTCCAGTTAGAGGTTGTATGCTCTCTGTTAGTAGAGCGATACCATGTGAACATAAATGTGAAAGAACCTACGGTCATTTATCTGGAAAGGCCATTAAAAACAGCCAGTTACACGATTCATATTGAAGTGCCGCCGAATCCGTTTTGGGCATCCATTGGCTTAACTGTAACGCCACTTCCTGCCGGAAGTGGAACCCGGTTTAAAAGCAAAGTATCTCTCGGCTATTTAAACCAAAGTTTTCAAAATGCCGTTATGGAAGGGGTGCGTTATGGAATGGAGCAAGGCTTATACGGTTGGGAAGTGACAGATTGTGAAATTTGTTTTGACTATGGAGTTTATTACAGTCCAGTTAGTACCCCCGCAGATTTTCGTTCCCTTGCTCCTATCGTGTTAGAACAGGCATTGAAAAGAGCAGGAACACAATTATTGGAACCATACCTTTCCTTTACCCTTTTTGCACCGCAGGAATATATTTCACGGGCTTATAATGACGCACCGAAGTATTGTGCAGTGATTGAATCAACCTTGCTTAAAAATGATGAAGTTATTTTTACGGGAGAAATCCCCGCCCGCTGCATCGGCGAATATAGGAATGATTTAAATTTTTATACAAATGGGAGAAGCGTCTGCCTTACCGAATTAAAAGGGTACCAAGAAATTTCCGGGGAGCCTGTATTGCAGCCACGCCGTCCTAACAGCCGTTTAGATAAGGTTCGGCATATGTTTCAGAAAATAACGTAATATTTTGTGCGTTATCACGGATAAAAATCTTTGAATATAAGGAGAGTCTATGTTAGTTTTGTTTTCAAGTCGGTTTTGTGTAAACTTATATTGAGCAAACGGCCTTTATTTATAACCCGACTAATTTTGTATGCTAATGTCGAGCATATCTTTCTAAATTGTGATATTCTTATTCGGAAGGAGGGGCAATGTGTTAAAGAAATTGAATGACGCGATGGACTATATTGAAGCGCACCTGGAGGACGAGTTTTTACTTGAGAAGATTTCTGAGCATATAAATGTTTCAGATTATCATTTTAGAAAAATATTTTTTGCGCTTACCAATATGACGCTGAATGAGTATGTAAAAAACAGACGACTTTCAGAAGCTAACAAAGAATTGTTGCAGGGGGCGCAGGTAACAGATGTCGCTTATCAATATGGGTATCAATCCGTAGACGGATTTACACGTGCCTTTAAAAAATGGAGCGGTATCTTACCGTCACAAGTCGCAAAGTTGAAACAATGTAAATCATGCCAAAAGTTACAATTTGTTGTAACTATGAAGGGAGGAACTTTAATGGAATATAAAATTGTTGAAAAACCTGCTTTTACGTTTGCAGGTGTAAGTAAACGAGTGCCGTTACAATATGAGGGAGTAAACAACGCTATTTTGGAACTGGCACAAAGCATAACACAGGAACAGAAAGAAGAAATGCACCGGTTGCAAAACATTGAGCCATATGAAACTGTAAATGTTTCCTATGAATCAGATACGAACTTTCTTGAAGAAGCTGGTGAATTAACGCATTTAATTGGAGTTTTAACAACTAAAAATGACATTAGCAGTAATCTGGACACATTTCCTGTTAAAGCTCATACGTGGGCAGTTTTTCCAAATGAAGGAATCTTCCCGTTTACTTTGCAGGATACAATGGCAAGAATCTACTCCGAATGGTTTATGACGGCAGATTATGAACTGGCAGAGCCGTTTTCTTTCTCTTTTACAAAAATGGACGACAAAAAGCCCAACTACGCATACAGTGAAATTTGGATTCCAGTAACAAAAAAAGAATAAGCAATTACACTCAAATAGGAAAGCCAGCCGAGCCAGCGGGCAGTCAAGATAAACGGCGCATATGCGCCGCTGTTGACAGCCCCGCCCGCCTTTGCTGGTAGGCAATCAAGGGGCGACAGCAAGGGGTGCTGCCGCCCTCTGATATTATAAATGAAACCCGTCAACCATACAACGCCCTATGTGGGAGAAAGGGGGAATCATCTATGCCTTGCACAGAAGCATACAAAGAACACATCATGTACACGTTCAATGGCTTTGCAAGACCGTCATACACTATGCGGCTATCAACGCATGGCGTGACAGGAGCAGACGGCGGCAAAAAGAAATATCCCTTGAATACCTCACAGAAGAAAAGTTTTACCCTTTAGGCACAACAGACGAATATTTTGAAGCACCCCATGAAGAACACCCTATAACGATATGCGGTCAGGCAGTTATCCTCACCAATGGAAAACTTGCCGCCGTCCTGTTATCCCTGCCACAGAAAAACCGGGAAATCATTTTCCCTTATTTTTTCAAAAATGGGCTTACAATGGGTGAAAAATTCGAAAACCAAAGTATGATGAGGCAGGTATTGAAATGAAAGTTGTTTCTATATTAAATAAAAATAATGATTACCAGAGATTTGAAGTATTGAAGCATAATCGAAATAAAAGATATAAATATAATCAATTTATTGTTGAAGGCGTAAGAAGTTTAAATGAAGCGGTTAAAAATAACTGGAAGATTATTTCTTTTATTTATGACAAGAATAATCTGTCAGGCTGGGCAAAACATATGATAGAAACAGTAAAAACAGAAGTCAATTATACTCTTACGGCACAGTTGCTAAAGGAATTAAGTGGAAAAGAAGAAACTTCTGAATTATTGGCTATTATTGAAATGAGGGAAGACAGGTTAGAAAATGTTGCGTTATCTTCCAATCCATTTATTGTGTTATTTGACAGGCCCTCTAATAAAGGAAATTTAGGTACGATGATACGTTCATGTGATGCGTTGGGAGTAGATATGTTGATAATTACTGGACATGCGGTTGATTTGTATGAGCCTGATGTAATTGTTTCGGCGATGGGTTCTTTTTTCAATCTTCCGGTGATTCGAATCATTCACAATGAGGATTTATATAAATTCGTTGAAAGCCTTAGAATAAAATACCCTGGCTTTAAGATCATAGGCACAACAGCCCACCACGAAAAGCCTATCTATCATGAGGACTTGAAAACCCCGGTTATGTTAATGATGGGAAATGAAACCATGGGATTAAATAAGGCATTTAAGGAATATTGTGATGTTTTATGTACGATTCCTATGGCTGAAGATTCCTATGCCAGTTCTTTCAATGTCAGTTGTGCTGCATCTATAATGATGTATGAAATAGTAAGACAACGAATGAATTAGACAGCATAACCCTTTTGAGAGTGAGCCAGAGAAAAGGGAGGAGCAGGCGTTCTACCTCAAAAGTCTGCAAATAAAAAAAGAATAAGCAATTACACTCAAATGGCAAAGCCAGCCGAGCCAGTCAACAGTCAAGATGAACGGCGCATATGCGCCGCCGTTGACAGCCCCGCCCGCCTTTGCAGATAGGCAATCAAGGGGCGACAGCAAGGAGTGCTGCCGCCCCGCACTATTATTCAGAGAGGGGGAATTTCCATGACCGAAGATGAAGCCTACAAAGTGCATATCCAGTACACATTCAATGCCTTTTGCAAGATTGTCATTCGTCACGCAGCCATAGATATAATCTTAAAGCTGCGCCGGAGGTGGGAACGGGAAGTTTCTCTTGACTATCTGATGAATGAGAAGTTTGTCCAGCTTGCCGAACCGGAGCAGCTTGAAGAATATCTTTTTACCGCCTGCGGCCAGACCGCCGTTCTGTACCATGCGGAACTTGCCGCCGCCCTTGCCCTCTTGCCGGAGCAGACACAGGAAGAGATTTTCCGTTACTATTTCCTGCGCCAGCCGCAGCGAGTGATCGGCGTACATATTGGCCGGACACGCAGCACAGCGGGGCGGCATATCCAGCTTGCCTTGCAGCGGCTACGGCGGCTCATGGAGGGAAAAGACCATGAGTAAACTTCTCCCCTATGAAACAATCGTCAAAGCCCATGAGGGCGACCCGGACGCAATCGACACCGTCCTTTCCCACTATGCCGGATATATCCGCTACTTTTCCAAAGTACACGGTCAGGTTAACGCCGAGGTTGAGGAATATGTGAAGCAGCAGCTAATCTCCGCACTATTCAAGTTTCGCTTTGACCGATAAGCCCCAAAACTGAATACCAGCCGCCCACCAGCGGCCAGTGAAAGCAGTAAGTCTGAAAAAGATTTGCTGCTTTTTTTGTTGTCCATTTGGCAAAATCGCAAAGTCACCCGTAGTAGGTAGGTGAAGCCAGAAAAAGCTGCCTGCTCCGTTTGGCAAATTTCAAAACGCAGTGTTGTAGGGAGTGAAAGGAAAAATTCTCTGCCCCGTAGGTTGCCAAAATCCTGTTTCCCGGATTACTAAGGCAAAAGAAAATTTGAAAAATCCCCGGACAGCGGGTAGCTGGCGGCCTTTTGAATGTATCTTTGGCGAAAGAAAAAAAAGACCGCGCACAGCGGGCTGAAAGCCCCGCCCCGTTCGCTCTATGTACGGAAAAGCCCGGACAGGGGCAGTCTGCGGCTTACTAAGAGCAAGTTTCTACCACGGTGCCAAAATCCGCAATTCTGCGGTTTTGCCCCTCGCGGGAAACTTGTTGGGGAGTGCCTTCCCCAAACCCTGCTATACGCCCTTACGGGCGAAAAAGCTGAAAACAGTTTTTGTTATTTTCCAAAAAGTTGCCCAATGGGAGGTATAGAGGGATTTTTCTGCCGAAATGCAAAAAAAAGTTTTTGTAATTTCCCGAAAAGTTAAGCAATGGGAGGAGTGAGAGGAAATTTTCTCCGCCCAAAATCCGAAAAAAGTCAGCAATAAGAATAGTGAGAGGAGGTTTTCAGCCTATGCGAAAGAAATACAACACGCCCCACCGCAGCCGCGTTGTGAAAACCCGGCTGTCCGAAGATGAATACGCCGACTTCACAGCGCGGCTTGCGCCCTATGGTATCAGCCAGTCGGAATTTCTCCGGCAGGCGATACGGCGCACGACCATACGCCCCGTTGTCCATGTATCGGCGGTCAATGATGAACTGCTCTCCGCTGTCGGGAAGCTGGCCGCCGAGTACGGCAGGATCGGCGGCAACCTCAATCAGATTGCCCGGTATCTGAACGAGTACGGCTCACCCTACAATGCGCTGTCCGGCGAGGTACGCGCCGCCATAGCCGACCTTGCCGCCCTCAAGTATGAAGTCCTCAAGAAAGTAGGTGACGCAGTTGGCAACACTCAAGCATATCAACTCTAAAAACGCCGACTACGGAGCCGCCGAACAATACCTGCTCTTTGAGCATGACGAGTTTACCATGAAGCCCGTCCTTGATGAAACCGGCAGGCTTATCCCCCGCGAGGACTACCGGCTGTCAACGCTGAACTGCGGCGGGGAGGATTTTGCCGTTGCCTGTATGCGGGCAAATCTCCGCTATGGGAAGAACCAGCGGCGGGAAGATGTGAAAAGCCACCACTATATCATCAGCTTTGACCCACGGGACGGCCCGGACAACGGCTTGACCGTAGACCGGGCGCAGGAGTTGGGCGAGAAGTTTTGCGCCGAGCATTTCCCCGGCCACCAAGCCCTTGTATGCACCCACCCGGACGGGCATAACCACAGCGGAAATATCCATGTGCATATCGTCATTAACAGCCTGCGGATTGAGGAAGTGCCGTTCCTGCCCTACATGGACAGGCCAGCCGACACGAAAGCCGGTTGCA
>NZ_FRAH01000150.1 GCF_900142265.1 Anaerotignum lactatifermentans DSM 14214
AAGGCTATGTCACAACAAACAGTTGATAAATAGCCATTTTTATAGGGGAGTATCAGAACTCCCCTACAAACTGTTATTTGCAGTTATCTATACTCATTTGGAATTTCGATATGAAGTGTCTCACACAATAACTTCACATCATGTGCATCATTTTCATCAAACTCGTATCCCAGATGGAACATTACTTGACTATATGGTTCAATACAGGAAACCTCTATTTCCTCAATTCTTCCTTTACCCGAAAAAGTTTCTACCGGAAAACAATCCCCATCATAAAGAATTTCACCTTCGTCCGTATATTCAAAACAATGCAAATCAATAATTCTGTTTTTCAAATCTTCCCATACAGTATGGTTCAATGTTGTATATTCCATCTTAATCTCATAAAAGCCATTAGCTTTCATTATTTCTATAAAGTTCTGATAATCGTTCTTTTCTACAAAAATGTCAATATCATTATGGGCTCTTGACTGATATCCAAGAAGAGCATCTACACCCCAGCCACCATCAAGAAAGACTTTAATCTCCGCATCTATTGCAAATTGAAGAATCTGTTTTACATCTGTTATATTGACCATCTTATCATCTCCACAAATTCTAATTAGGCGACCAGAGGAACTGCTGGTCTGTTTGATAAATCTCTGCATTTAGCAGTTTTCAATGTTGCCAAAACGAAAGTTAAGAAGATGTTCCTTTTCTCCATGTCGCTTTCTTTGGCGTAATTTACAAGGTTATTCCACACAAGATAGTTGTTCAGATACTTGGTAGAAACACCGTTAAAGCCACGCATAAACCTCTTTAGCTGGCTATGGTAGCTATTGATATGTTGGATATTATAAATGCCTTTCTTGGCTTTGCCAGTCTTTAACTGCACAAGGTCAATGCCATTGGCATTTGTAAATCTCACATAGGAGTTCATCTTGTCCGTAACAAGAGTGGAATTGGTCTTAATCCTACCATCATAAATATGATGTAAATCTCTTGTAGAAACTCTACCAGTATTCGTAATCTTGGAGATAGACAAGCCATTCCTATTAACCGCACAAGGAACACATACCTTTTCTTGGGACAAGCCTCTGATATGTGTAGAATGACCACGCTTATGAGCCTTGCGTGGCATAGCAAATGTCTTACTCTTGCTATGATTGCCCTTGTACGAGATGGCGAAAAAAGTTTCGTCAGCCTCAATAATGCCGTCAAGGGTAACATCGTCTGCCATATTCTGAAGTGCATCCAAAATCTTGTGTCTCCAAAGGAATGCGGTGTTTCTGTGAATCCCACAAGCAACAGCAGTCTTACGAATGGATAAGCCATTCATCATACAATCAATGTACTGCTCCCACACGGACAAGTCTTTTCTTGTACCAGACACAATGGAGTTCGTAGCAATCACGAAGGACTTGCCACAATCCTTACATACATATCGCTGTGTGCCATCTTTACGATGACCATTGCGAACCACATGGATACAGCCACAAAGAGGGCATACACGACCATTTGCAAAGCGTTCCTTTGCTACGAAATCTTCAATATTCAAAGACTTTACAAAGGCAGGACTTAAAAGCATTGTTTTAAGGCTTTCCTGCTCTGCGACAGTCAACTTACCGATAATATCTAATGCGTCTTTGATAGTAGGCATATCCAATTACCTCCTTCGGTGGTACTGTTTCTTACTATTATTATACGCTATTTCTCGTCAAAAATCAACCATTTGTTGTGACAGAGCC
>NZ_FRAH01000057.1:0-3706 GCF_900142265.1 Anaerotignum lactatifermentans DSM 14214
TTTTCTTCTTCCGTTTTGGGAATATAGGCTTTTGTTTTCTTTGTTCTGCTGATTTTCAACGATATTCCTTCCCCCTTTTACAAATTTATTATTATCATAATCATCTACATTTTTTCATTTTAAAAATACTATACTTTATTTCCTTTGTTTTATTCATTTTTAACGATATCCATCCCCCTTTACAAATCTCTCGCCGTCATAGTCATCGAAGTATACCTGTGTGATATTCTGCACGAAATAAACGGCATAGAGTCTTTTGATATCCTCTTTACTTGCCTGGCGATAGGAAAACCCTGCATCCTTCAACAGCTTTGTCATTCTGCTGATGCCTGTCTGTACCTCATTTGTTTCCGGATTATAGTTGCGAAAGCGGAGGATAAACAAAAACTCCCTTGCAGAAGCCGTCTGTATCTGCACTCTGTCCAGATGGATCAGGTCTTTTTCCAATATTTCTCGCACCTTGGGGCTTTCTTCTTCCTCCAGACGCTCTTTGTAAAACATTTTGTTCTGGTCGAAGTTTTCTCTGGAATTGATACAGGAAAACTCGATGGAATCCAGCCCTTTGATGACGCTGGACATTGCCATGATCTTTGTTTTTACTGCTGTTTCTGACAGTACAGCGATGTTATCCGGCTGTACCAGAAAGTAAACCAGATACTCATTGCCGTATGTTTCTACACCAACTCCGTCAATATTTCTGGCACCTATTTCTTCTCTTGTGGATTTCTTCTTTCCAATTCTCATTCTTGTCATCGGCAAACCTCCAATAAAAAATCTGCTGTGTTGTCACAAAAAATCGAAAGGCAAAGCGGATATAGTCTGAGATATTCAGCTCGTTATCGATACGCAGTGTCAAAAAGGCGAACACTCCAACCATTACCCCCGGCACAATCCAATCCAAAGCTGCCGCAAAGACGGCAGACAGCACTGCGCCTATGATGATAATCAGCATATCTCGCAGTGTCCAAAGGAACATGGTGCTTTTGCCTTTCAGGTTTTCCGGATAGATATACATCATTTTTCACCTCCTGTATTCATAAAAAAAGCGCAGTAGTTATAAAAACCACTACGCCCCAAACAATTTTTCGAATATTTTGAAACTAAGAATAAAATCCTATTTTTTCTTATTCAGTTTTAATTTTATACCTCTCTTATCTGCAATAGAATTAAGAATATCAACTACATAAGAAGCTGACTGTTTTTTTGACAATAAAGATAACTCTTTATTGTCTGAAACCACCCTTAAAGCTGCCTTCAGTTCAGAAATATCCAACAGATTCACTGCCACACAGAAGAAGCTTTTTCTTCGCCCGTCATTATAGTTGCTAAGTAAATAATCCAGAATTCTTATTTTTTCTTCCTGTTCAAGGTTATATTTCTCAATACCAATTTCTTTAGATTTTTCTAAATCTGATTTTTGGTTTCTATGTGTGATAAAAGAATCAAACTCATCAATATGTTGATATCTTTCACATGGATAATCACTGCACTCAATACAGTATTCCACTTTCCTTTCAATGCTGCACTTTGCAATAGAACATGATTGATTTCCATTGCCGCAGCCGCCACAGTTTTTTCCAATAAACATAGGGCACAAACCGCAATTTAATCCACATAGAGAAAGTAATTGATTTTTTCGTTTAAATCCTTTTATAGATAACACCTCCATATATCTTGCTTATGAATGTTTATTCTACCATAGCATATAAAAATCAGACTGTCATCCATTAGAATAAAAACTTAAAAACCATAGTTCTTTAAATTTCACAGCACTGTTCCGTTTCGCCAAACACTGCACCTTCAATCTCATCAATTGATAATTCTCTGCCCAAAACAGTAATGCCGTTCTCATAGGCAGTTTTGATTTCCTCACGCATTCCTTCTGAAATCACATTGCCACAAACCAAAAGTGCATCACACCTGCAAAGAAGTTCTTTCCCCATTTCCTGCCCCAGACTGCGTTCTTCCGGGATTTCATCGTCTAAAAACTGTGTAAAAACACAATGTGGTGCAATAGCACAGTTTCCTTTTAACGCTTCTTCTCTGGCGTATTCATTTGCTTTTGCTATATTTTTTTCATGATCTCCTCTCAATGGAGAACAGATATATACTAGTTTCATTTCAAAAACCTCCTTTTCACTCCTTTTATCTGCCTGCAATCCTTCCTACATTACGTGCCATATTGACTACAGAATTTACAGAATATACCGTACTCATTGCGTTGAAACGCATACTGGTATCCAATCCAAAGTTCTGTGCGATTCTCGGTACCTCTGTGCTGGAAAGCATCAATCCGATGCCAAGCAGCATATTTGCGTTATAGGTAACCAGCCCTGCAACCAGTACAATGGTCTGTAAAAACGCTGTCAGGCAGAGAGCTGCCACCTGTTTGCACCAAGATACGAATCCGTCGCTGTATCCTCTTGGCACACTGAACAGATAAAGACTGCCGGTTGCCATCATGACAAGAAGGATACCGCCTCGTTTTAAGTTTGCGAAAAACACTTTGATGACCGCATATCCAATGAGTATGACAAACACGATAGACACCACCACATTGGCACCAGGCGTTTCAAAGCTGCCCAGTACCATAGTGGCAATGGCACCAAGTTTTCCTGGTGAATCCGACATACCCGCAATGGCACCAATCAGTTCATTTGACAGATTGATGCAGAAAACATATAGGTCAATAGGTACTACGGTAAACAGGCTGACAGCAAAAAAACCTTTAATGATATTTAATGCCAAGTCCTGAAAATTTCCTTTTCCTCTCTGTGCATCAATGGCTGTGTCAAACACAGCCACTACAATACCAACGATGTACAGTGCCCAGGCGAAGTAATAAAAAAAGAGCAGGATTGCTTTAATCCAATCCAGCTCAAAAAGTTCCGCACCCATCATGTTAATCATACTGAAAAACTCACCAAAGAATGTGATCAGTTTGCCGTAGATCCAGTCACAGAACTGATCCAGCACACCGTCTACGGCGAAGTCTAAGCCAAACATATTTTTCATCACCTTCGCTTTCTGTTATTCCATGTTCATACCACCTTCTATGTGTTCTTCTGAGATCTCCTGTTCTGTCTGTGGTATCAAATCCAGCACCTCTCTGTCTTGCTCCAAAATTTTACGCATGGTTTCAATCAGGCTTTCCATATGTTCCTGCCATTTGTTCCAGTTGGTTTCTTCAAACCATCCGTTCCATTGATTGTTCTGTGCATTTTCCCTGGCGGATTCCAATGTTTTGGAAAGATACTCACGCATTTCTTCAACAGATTCCTTTTCCACAAGAAACGAAACCACTTTTTCAAAGGAGTTTTTCGGGAGATACTCCCATTCTTCTATAGTGCCATTTTGAAAGCTTTCCATCAGTTCTGCAATCAGCATTATACTGCTATGGGACTCTCCATTCTCCGCAGCAGGCGGTCTGCACCATTCGTCTAACTTTAACTGATTTAACAATTCCTTTAAGTGCAAACAGCCGTCTTCCGGAATATGGTTTCTGATCCATTCCAAGGCATCCAGACCTTCATCTGATTCAAAGGCTTTTATACCCCAGCATCCCATATACATTCCTCCTTTTTTCCATAAAAAAAGCCCTTATCCTATTCAGAATAAAGGCTCAATTCATATCTATTTTTCTAACTTCATTTCCATATTTCAACTGCCATTGTGTAATAAACAAATTCTATTTTTTCTCCTTGCT
>NZ_FRAH01000057.1:4986-23683 GCF_900142265.1 Anaerotignum lactatifermentans DSM 14214
TCAAAACCGCATAACTGAAATTGATGATCCACATTCGTAGTCAAGACAAAATAGTCTTTTCCACTTATTAATTCTAATAAATCTAAATATGGTTTCCCCTTTTCTACATCATACCTGTTCACATAAATATGCCTGCTCCAATACGCCCACTTTTCTTCCTGTGTTGGAAATGGATAAAAACCTGCTGAGTACATATCTTTCAGCCCATATTGTTGAATGAAAGATTCAAAATTCTCTTCAAATCTTTTGCCGCTATAAGTAAATCCTGCTGCTGTAGATAGTCCAGAACCTGCACCAATGACAATATGTTCTGCTGACTCAATCAGCTGTTTTAGATGTTCAATTTTTTCATCAAATGTAAGATTTTGTTTTATATTACATGCTCTCATTTTCACAGTCTCCTCTCAACAGCTCCAAAAGGACAAACATCATAACAATTTCCACAATGCAGGCAGTTCTCCTGATGGATCATAACAGGTTTTACACTGATATCTATACACTTCTGTGGGCAGTTAGCGTAGCATATTTTGCATCCACGACATTTATTTGTTACAAAATATCCCTTTGGGCTCGCTTTTCCATTGCCGATTGAAAATGTATCTCGAAAAATCGGCACAGAAGACAAATCGAAAAACTCGCCTTCTCCTTCATAAAGCCAAAACACCTCAAGTGCGGCTCTGCTTTTTTCTGTGGGATATATTTTTTCCATATATAAATTTTCTCTAAACACTTCATCTAAACGGCTTTGACCAATACTTTTAATTTTTCCTTGTACTGTAATTGATTTTTTGCTCAGAGAATCTTTGCCATTTGTCATGGCACTGATAGAAACATATTTTTGTGCCATCAGCTGATGATAAAATGCTTTTCCCTTTGCGGTAATAAAATAAATGCCTGTTTCGTCCGCAAGCATAATATCAATTACCCTTGTGCATGGAAGTCCATTTTCACCAATAGTCGCAAAGACGGCTGAATGTATTTCATTTTTCAGTATGGTTAAATAATCTATTGTTTTCATTTTTTCATCTCCATGAATTTCTTGACAGTTTTTTTCTCAATAGTATAATTAAGTATATACAGCTTATTTGATACTATTGTGTAATTATAAAACAAAGGATGTGATTTTATGCCGAAAGAGGTACCAGCCTGCCCCGTAGAAATGACGTTACAGTTAATCGGAAATAAGTGGAAAGTACTCATTATCCGCGATCTTCTGGAAGGAACAAAACGCTTCAACGAGCTGATGCATTCCGTAACAGGAATTACTCAGAAAGTGCTTACAAGCAATCTTCGTTCCATGGAAGAAACAGGTCTTTTAACAAGAAAAGTATATCCAGAAGTCCCTCCAAGAGTGGAATATACCCTTACAGAAACAGGCTATAGTTTAAAGCCTATTTTAGACTCTATGGTTATGTGGGGTACAGAATACAAAAAGAACTTTGTATAATACGGAAAACACAGCAGTTAATTTTTCTGCTGTGTTTTATATTTTTCTCCCCAATCTGCCATTGCCAGAATAACAGGTTTAAAACTTTTTCCCAGCTCTGTGGGCAAAACGTTCCTTCCGCATGTAATCAACCCATTTTTCAGCAGAGTATCCAAAGTTTTTTGATATGTTTTTTCTGACATTGCCGTCATTTTGATCAATTCACATTTTTCCAAAACACCTAAAAGTATATAACCCAATAAAATGATGCTATCTCTGTTTTTTAAAAACAGCATCGTTGTTTCAACAGGACATTTTGGAAGCTTTTTATATGCCATGTCATTCATTTTGTTTCCTCTTTTACTCTATAAGGGCAGTATAATCAATATACTGCCCTTTCTTTTGATTATAACTGGTATGTTTTTGGAGGGTTCCCAGAAAAATCAGCAATGACTGCTTTTGTATCTTCCAGATAGAAAACTTCAAAAATTGGGTTATCTGCTGTGTGGTACTGTCCTTTCACAATAGGATTTGCCATACATCCTTCTTTGACTTCCATATTGTTCTCAAATACCGCTTTGCCGCTGAGCCTAATCCAAGCATATTCAGGACTGGAAACCGAAATCTCAATATATGGATTTTCCTGCATATCTTTATACACTTCTTTTGTATGGTTTGTACAGAACCATAATTTTCCGTCTTTCTCGAAACAGAACATAAATGGTCTGCATTTTGCCTTTCCATCTCTGCCCACTGTAGCAAGATACTGTACTGGATTTGCCTGTAAAAATTCTACAACTTCTTTCATATTCTTTACCTCCTAAAAATTAAAATTTACCATTTTCGTTTGCCCATGTGGAAGGGTCTGCAATTGTTTCCATTACATCCCAGTGCTCAGCGATCTTACCGTCTTCAACTCTCCAAAGGTCATAATAGCTGGTCGGAGCACCGCCGAAAGTACCTTCACTAACTGCCAAAACATAATTGCCTTGTGCAAGAACCATGTGTGTTTCATCATAAATCATTTCGATTCCCTGTTCAGCAAGAGCTGCTAAGGCTTCATTTAATCCGGAAACACCATCTGCAATACCAGTATTATGCTGAATGTAAGTATCACCATCAAAGTACTCTGGAGTTTTTTCAAGATTATTCCCCTGCATTACATCATAAAGGAAGTTTTTCACAAGAGTTCTGTTTTCCTCTGTTTTATCCAAATCTTTTAACTCCATTGCACCATCGATCTGCGTATGTCCTGAAGGATTTGGCTCAGCTAATGAAGCGAGGTTGTCCCAATGTTCCGCAATTTTTCCATTTTCGTCAAATCTGAAAATATCAAAAGCTACCTGTTCTCCAGCACCTGCAAAATTATAAACTGTCTGCAGGAATACATAATCTCCATCTTCAAAGGCACGAATATTATTTACCGTTGTTTCTTCTGGTGCGGAAGCAAGATAACGAATAGAATCTTTAAATGCTTCTCTTCCGGTGCCATATGCCAGATTGTGCTGAATATATCCTTCTGCCATTAATTCATCAGCCACAGTTGTATCTCCGCTTGCAAAGCTGTTAATCAAAGCAAGGGCTTTTTCTGTTTGGCTCATTTCTGCTTCTTCGTTATTTCCTGTAACATACTGACTAATGAATTCTGTTGAAACCATCGTTCTGTTATTTACAATCGTTGTTTCTGCGTTTATTTCCTGACCATCAACGATCACTTTTCCACTTCCAACAGTAAAGCTGATTGTTTTTCCATCAACCTCAGCGGTCACACTTCTGTTCTGGCTATTCCACGCTACTGTACCCCCTCTATCTTCGACTGCTTTTCGAAATTCCACAGTGGTATCAGCAAGTGCTGTACTAGCAGTAAATGCGCTGATTAGTGCGGCTGTTAAAATAACAGTGTTCTTTTTCATTTTCTTTTCCTCCTTAAAAATATTGCTGATTCTTTGCATTTCTTTTTTCTTACAGGTTCATCATAATCGAAAGAAAAGAATAAGAAAAGTACGCACTTTCAAGTGCTATGATTACCACGATGATACTATTGGACAGTTTCTAAAAGGATACCTTTTTGATATTTCAATGATTTCAGAACATTTGTGCTCAGAAAAATTTTTTCATAATTTTTTTCAAATTCCAAGAATATTCCAGATATAAGTCGGTGCTGTAATGGCAAACACCAGACCAAAGAACAGGATTGCCACTGGCGCGAAATCAAATTCGCCATGTTTTTTGTGTAGGCTAAGTGCCCGACGCCTTGTCATATTACTATGATAGGTTTTCCAACACTCGCCCCCGAACCGTACGTACACCTCTCAATGTATACGGCTCTCCATTTGTTATTTCAGTCTGCCTAGATGCAAGTCAGTATGGCATTGTCTGCACAATGCCATTGTCTTTCTGTTTCTTGCAATCATAAAAGCTTCCCATCGACTTTTGCCTTTTAAATCCTTTAGTTTGCGAATATGATGTATTTCAATCATTCCGTCTTCTCTGCCACAATATTCACATTTACCGGCTTCAAGCCTTTGTTTTAAACTTGTTTTCGCCGTATACATGATTGTTTTTGGAATAATATCCACTTTTTCCGAGTACTTTAATTTCTTTCGTGCATATCCTCCATTGTAAAACAGACGTGTTTTTATATTTCCTTTTTTGTCCTTGTATCGCACTCCAAAACCTTTGCCTATACGCATTTTCTGTGTAATTTTTCGTACGGAAGTCCTGTACTTGGTAGCATACGTTTTGAACATACTATACTGCATAATGTACCCAAATGAACTTACGATTGATGAATTGTTTGCCAAACTATAGTAATTTCTGAAACCTCGAATTTCACTGTTATACTGCTCTAATATTTCAAGGTCATCATTATTTTTAAGGTAATACCTTGCTTTAGGTTTAAAATTTTCTTTTCCATATACAGTAGTTTCAATGCTCATAGCCTTATATTCCAGAAGTTTATCTCTTATAGTTTGCATAGATACTGATAAACAAACGGAACCACTCAAGTTTCTAGATTTTGTTCCATTTTTATTTGTTGTAACCGCATTTGTTTTTCTTACATAAATCTCATATCCTAAAAATTTTGCTTTGTCAGATGAATTTGTTATTAACGTTTTTTCTTCTGAAAGTTCTAATTTCAAACTGTTTTTGAGATACTCTGCTATTTTGCTTTTCAGACTTTTTGCATCTTCTTTACTGCCTATCACACCAACAATAAAGTCATCTGCATATCGAATATATTGCAAACGTTTAAAATCATTGTCCATTGGGTCACTATATGGTGTTTGATATTTCTGTTTTTGAATTTCTGCTATTTTCTGCAAAATTTCTTGTCGTTCGCTCTCATCTGTTGTTACATGAAGCTTTCTTCTAAGTCTTTGTAAATGACTTTGAAATATAATTGCTTGTGGCAACTTTTTTCTACCTTCTCCTTTGTCAAATTCAGATTTTAGTTCCTGCATATATTTATCAAATTCATCAAGATATATATTAGCAAGTATTGGGCTGATAATCCCACCTTGTGGTGTGCCGGAGTAGCTGTTATGATATTGCCATTCCTCCAAATATCCTGCTCTGAAAAATTTATTTATCAATCGCAAAAACTTTTCATCTTTTATTCTTTTTGACAAAATACCTATCATTATTTTATGGTCGATGTTATCAAAAAAACCTTTTATGTCTCCTTCGATAAACCATTTTGCTCCTGTGAATGATTTTTGTATGGCATTTAAAGCTGTATGACAACTTTTGTTTGGTCTAAAACCATGAGATGATTTTTCAAAATATCCCTCGTAGATTGTCTGTAATATCATTCTTATCATTTCCTGTATGAGTTTATCATCAAATGACGGTATGCCAAGCGGTCGCATTTTCCCATTTTTCTTTGGAATATATGTCCTTCTTGACGGATTAGGTTGATATTTTTCAGATTTTAGGCTTTCAATAAGTTTATCAATTCTTTCTAAACTCATTGCGTCGATTGTTTTACCGTCTGTTCCTTTTGTCATATTACCTTCACTTGCATATATATTTTGATATGCAAGCAAGTAAAAGTCACGATTATATAAATTTCTGTATAATCGTTCATAAGTATATGATTTTTCAGAACTATGTTGTTGCAAACTGTTTAACACATTGATTGGATTTCTCATAATGTATCACACACTATCCTTTCTTTCATGTTAAAATAACAAACTGCCACCCTTCGCCACGTACAAGGCTTTCCCTTGCTCAAACTACTACGGTGGCTCCGTTGCCGTACCGAATATTCAGTGTCATCTCTCTTGCTTTTTACACTTGAGATTTATCCCCTAATGGCATTACACATAGCCAAATCATTGGCATTTCGGGTTAGGCAATCTCCATTTAACTAACTAATAATAGCGTGAATGATTGTCGGATACCGTTTTCGCCTTTTAATGTTTATACATTTTGGTTGCATATAGCTTTGGCTGTATCTACTCGACTAACATAGTACAGATATGCAATAAAACACCCATAGTTATCTTGTGTTTCAGCTCCTACACAAGCCCATCAGACTGCGGTTCAAGTAGTTTAACTTTTATCCTTATATCACTCTTTTCATCTTGCCATTCAGTCGTGAGATGATAACTTCTCAACTTATGACGTTACCGACGTGCTATGTTCCTTGTTATTGATTTCTCTCACAAGTAAGTCGGTTGATGACAGACATTAAAGCACAAGTCTGTTAGGTTGCTAAACCTACAATTATTAGATAGCCTTTATGGACGCACAGTCAAAGTAAGCCATAGCTAATTTGACAAAAAGCAGGATTGCTAGCACACAGTCCACCACTGGAAAGATAACGTTATTTGTTACGGTTTTGATCTGACCGGCTGCTGTTTTCCAAGTGCTTTCAATGGCTGTGGAAACCTGACCACTGTCCGGTGCAGCAAATACTGGCGGTGCAAATATAATCACTGCCATAAGCACAACCATTGTCAGCAAAAATACCCTTTTCCATCTTACTGCCATCGTTTTTCTCTCCCTTCATTAGAAAAGGGGCAGCCTAAAGACTGCCCCATATTTCTCAAAACTGTTTTATTTTCTTGTAGTTTTTTCATTAATAACCTGTCTTTGGAAGTGTTACCGGCTGTGTATTTATTGTCCATACGGTTGTATTCCAGCTGGTCTTTGCACTTTCCCATTCATTGCCGTATCTGCCGCCAACATCGGCTCTGTTTGTAATCCTATAGTCTTTTGGCATATTCGGCATCACCTGACAGAATACAGACATATTTTCAAGCATCTTGAAGCCAGGACTTGCCTGTGGGAATTCCAGACGCACGTCTGTTACATATTCTCCATTCGCCAAGCCAAGGACATTTGGATGGAGGCTGTATTCATAATTATTCTTTGTCAAAAGATTTTCCGCAAGCACACGATAATCCCTGTAGTTTGTTTTATAAGTGATCTTATAATACATTCTTTCGGAATATGTGCCTGTGACGATCTTCAAAGCTCTTGTGGCATCTGTTGGAATCCTGTCATGGATATAGAAGTTTTCCAAAGTGCCGGTGGAGCCGTTCTGCACTTCATAAATGTCATACTGGATGGTCTGTCCAGGAGATGCGGCGTTTGGTCCTTTTTTCTGAATGGTCAAGTTCAAAGAAATGCTGCTGTTCAGCACTTCAAATCTGACGATATCGCCGTTGTGCCTGATTTCTGCCAAAAGTGTTTTATCATTTAAAGCGTAATATCTTGGTGCTGATACTTCTTTAATGGTATAGACACCTACTGGTAAACCTTTCGATGCGGCAACACCATTGCTTCCAGAAGAAATCTTATCTACCAAATTTCCTGTAGTGTTATAGATTTCAAATACTGCGCCGGACAATGGTGAACCAGCAGGAAGACCTGTGAGTTCATTGAACTCAGCAGAACGTTTTGTAATGACGATCTGACCGACTTCCGGTGTATTCTCCCACTCGATTTCTGTTGTTCTGCCTTTCTGCACATAGAATGTTTTCTCGCTGTTATCGGAGATATAGCCTTCTGCAGGCTCTAATTCTCTGAGTTTGTACTTGCCTTCCGGCAATTCTTTTCTGATCCAGATATAGCCTTCATCATCTGTTTCAAACTGACCGATAGGTTCATTGTCACTGTCATATAACAGGAACTTTACTCCTGGAATGCCTTCTCCTGTGACAGAGTCAATCTTATGAATCAATACAGAAGACATTGGATCATTTTCCACTTTTAATGTTGTACTTTTGCCATCTTTGATTTCCACTTCTTTGGCTTCGCTGTCTAGGATATAGCCTTTGGCTTCTTTTGTTTCCTTTACCAAGTATGTGCCTTCTTCCAGCCCTTCAATGACAATCAAGCCGGATTCATCTGTTTCAAAATATCCAATCTGCTCGCCGTTGAATTTCGTCACAAGGAATTCCACACCTTCAATAGGATCTCCGGTCCTGCTGTTGGTTTTCTCAATAACCAAACCAGAATACGGCTGATTTTCCACTTCCACAATGGTCTGCTTTCCAGACTTAACCTCAACCGTTTTCGGTTCTTTGTCCCAGTGATAATTCTCCAAACCTTCTGTTTCTGTTACAGTATAGTAACCGTCCTCAAGGTTTGAAATATAAATCATACCTTCTTTGTCAGTTTTAAATGTTCCTATTTTCTCGCCATTCATTTTAGAAACTGAGAATGACACACCTTCAAGTGGTTCCCCGGTTTCGGAGTCTGTTTTTACGATTTTAATTCCTGAAAGCGGTTTGTTTTCAAATGTTACCACCGTTGGCACGTTTGTTTTTACTTCAACGGTTTTTGGTGTTTCATCCAGGATATAGCCCTCCGGTGCTTTTGTTTCTCTTACTACATACCAATCCGGATCAAGTGTGGGAAGCAGAATGGTACCAGTATTATCTGTAGTGTACTCACCTACGTGTTCCCCGTTTTGCTTTTCTACAACAAACTTTGCTCCAACAAGCGGTTCACTGCTGATTGCATCTACTTTTTTAACAACAAGAGAAGTCATTTTCTTGTTTGTAAACTCCAATGTATATGTTTTTCCAAAGTCAATTTCAATGGTTTTGGACTGTTCTTCCAGCACATATCCATCCGGGGCTTTTACTTCTTCTACAATATAACTTCCTTTTTCTAAGTTTGATATTGTGATGGAACCGTTGCTGTCTGTTGTAAATATGCCGTTATTTGTTCCTACAACAGCACCTTTTGAAGTAGTTACTTGAAACTGCGCACCTGAAAGTGGATTGCCGTTATCAGCGTCTTTCTTCAAAATCACAAGAGAGCCCATCGGCTGATTTTGGAACTGTACTTTATACGTTCCGCCATCTGTTCCGATTTGGATGGTCTGCGGCTCTGTGTCTTTTACATAACCTTCCGGTGCTTCTGTTTCTGTCACTACATAGCTATCTGGTTTTAAGTTTGGAATGAGTATTTCGCCATTGTTGTCTGTGGTGAATACGCCATTTCCTGTTCCTACAGCTGTTCCATCGCCTGTTGTTACCTTAAACTTAGCATTTGATAAAGGTTTGTTTGTTACTGCATCAACCTTTGTAATCAATAAGGAGCCATAAGGGTAGTTGGCAAATGTCACTTCCACCACGGATGTTCCGTCTGCTTTTAACCAAGCCTGCTGCTTACTGTTTTCGGAAATAAGATAGTTTGTCGGAGCCTGTACTTCCTCAATAAGGTAAGCACCGGCTTCCAATCCTGTAATAACAATAATACCTGAGCTGTCTGTGGTATATCTGCCGATGATAGTGCCAGAATTACCAGAAATATCTTCAGATACCTTGCGTACTTCAAAAGCTGCACCTTCCAACATTTCAGATGTAATGGCGTCTGTTTTCTTGATGACAAGGCTGTTCAATGGATAGTTTGGAATTTCTTCTCCAATATAGTCGTTGCCAGATGTCACAGTTACTTTACTTTGAGAAGCCGTGTTGCCTGTTCCCGATGACGGTGTCTGCGAATCCACGCTGCCTGCTGTTAGATAGGCGTTTTCTCCTGGTGCGAGGTATTTTCGAGTAACAGGATTTGAAGGAAGGCTCATGCCCTGTGCAGGTCTTGTTTCTGTAATGATATACCATCCAGGGTTCACATCTTCCAGAATAATCTGACCGTTTTCATCCGTTTTGTAAGTGCCAAGTGGCACTACACCGCCGTTTTCTCCCTCAAACTCAATTTTGAATGTGGTATTTGGCACTGGTTTTTCTGTCAATGCATTTGTTTTTGTGATAATGAGATCCGGCTTTCTTGTGTTTTCATATACAAGCTGCTTGCTGTCACCTGCGGATAATTCAATTTCTTTATGCTGTGTATCAAGAATATATCCATCTGGTGCAGTAATTTCCTCAACAGTGTAAATGCCTTCCGGCAGATCCTGGATGGTAATTTTTCCGTTTTCATCTGTCATATATTCACTGACGGTATCATCTTCTGTTTTTGTGATTTTGAACTTAGCGTTTGCCAAAGGTTCCTCTGTTTTGGCATCTACTTTGATAATCTCCAAAGCCGGTTTTCTGGTGTCGGAGAATACAAGGGTCTTTGTCTTTCCCCATTCCAAAGCAATGTCCTTATGGCTGTCCGGATCAATGGCATAGCCGTCAGGTGCTTCTATTTCTTCCACTGTATAAACGGCTTCATCCAGGTCATGGATTACAACTGTTCCTGTTTCGTCCGTTACATACTCACTGACGGTTTTGTCTTCTGATTTCTGCACCTTGAATTTAGCACCTGCAAGTGGTTCTCCTGTTTCTGCGTCAATTTTCATAATCTGGAGGGAAGGGCGCAAACGATTGTCGAATTTCACTTCTACGCATTTGCCGCCTTCCAGATAAACATCTTTGCTTTCTGTTGAAATCAGGTAGCCTTTTGGCGGTGCAATTTCTGTAATGGTGTACCAGCCTTCTTCTAAGCCTTCCACCTTGATTTTGCCTTCTTTATCTGTCATTCCTTCATACACGATAGAACCGCCTTTTTTGGCAACAGAGAATTCCGCGTTTTCCAAAGGGAATCCTGTATCTTCGTCATATTTTTTGATGACAATACCAGGTTTCGCTTTGTCTTTTAGTGTGACTGCAGCTGTTTTTCCCGGTTCCAGCTTAATTGTCATTGGTTCTTCATTCAACAAATAGCCTTCTGGTGCCACAATCTCCGTTACGGTATAGGTGCCGCTTTTCATATTAGTTAGTGTCGCTTTGCCGGAAGCGTTGGTATATACATCCCAGGAATCGGAGCCGTCATCCAGTGCAACCCTGATTGTAGCACCTGCAAGTGTTTCCCCTGTATCCGCATCAACTTTCGTAATCTCAAGCTGTGCCATTTCCTCATTGGCAAATGTCACCACTGTAGGCTCTTCTGCATCCACAATCTCTACATCTTTATGATTATCTTCATCCAATACATAGCCAACAGGCGGCACTTCCTCTGTGACAGATACGGTGCCTGTTAAATCCGGAATCAGGATTTCGCCGTTTTCATCGGTTACATAATGACCAATGGTTTTGCCGTCAATTTCAACTTTAAATACGGCGCCTGCTAAACCTTCTCTGGTCCCTTTCTTTACTTTCAAAATCTGTAAGCCTGGGCTTGGTTCAGGCACCTGCGGATTATCTGGATCATCTGGTTCTCCAGGAACGACAGTTCCGGTTGTGGAATAGGTCAAATCCACCCAGGAATCTCCGTTATAGCTTGGAAGTGGTGCTACATAATAATCCTGCTTATTGGCATCATGCGAAATTCCAAAAAGCACGGATTTATTTTCTAATTTGCCTTTTACCAATACACGAAAGCTGCCGCTGTTTTCTGCGGTATCCTTTGGAATCAATACTTTAAATGTTGTTTCTGTGCCTTCAAAGCTGTCCTTTGGTGTGTTGTTCACATCGGTTACGATTGTTCCTTCCGGCACATCCCCATCAATCACCACACGATAGCTGCGGATATCCACATTGGATTTTAAGGTATATTCCTGAGAAAGATAATTCTCATCCTTATCATCTGTATCTACTGTCTGGTTCTTTGGGTTGATGGCAAGCCATGACTTATATACATACTGGTTTGCCCTGCCTTTGGCTACCAAATCCTTCATGGCTTTTTCTACATGTGCGTTCTGGCTGCCATTGGCTTTCCAGTCATCTAAGTTGCTGTAATTATCATGAACCACTGCCCATACTGCCATTTTTGTGGCATAGTAGGCTTCATACTCTGTATTTACACCCATTTCCTGCGGTGTTTTATAAGGATAGCCGTTTGTAATAACGCCCCAAACCGCAGGGTCTGTATCCAGCTGATCCACATCCACGTCGTATGACTTGCCTGCTAAATCTTCTACACCCGGTCGGTTTGGATTGGCACAGAATGCAGGATATTCCTTGCCGTCTTCTGCCTGATACACAATAACTGCCGGTGCGAAGTTATTGCTGTCAATGATGCCTTTCCATGTCAAAAGCTGTGCACCCTTGTCCTGTTTGACATAGAGATTTACTTTGTTCAGTGCATCTTCCATGGATGTACCGGCAAATGCCTGCACACCTGTTGTCAGAAGCAGAAAAGCTGACATAAGAAAAGCCGTAAATTTCTTCCATGCTGACATATGTTTTCCTCCTTTTCAATAAAAAAAGCTTTGCTCATACAGTCCGCATTTTTGCAGCTGTCTGTTTGCAAAGCCTTTGTTTGTTTATACTTTCATTTATTCTTTTACTTTCAGATATCCAGCCAGTTTCAGCTGGCTGTTTTCCAAGAATGTCTGGTAATCTTCTTTAATCACCATACCGTCTACGCCTGGTGTGTAAGCGTTTTTCACGGTATCTTTCTTGCCGTTGGCATCTGTGTAGTAGATATAAAGAGGATTTCCCTTTTCATCACGCTCCACATATTCGATGAAGCATACATGACCAGCCAGTCGATTGTCTGTCTTCGGCACATAGATGGCAATGGACTGTTCCGGTACAGATGATAGGTCTGTTACCACTTCCAGTGATGCATCCCACCTGCTGCTGTCCAGCCACTCTTTGGCGTATCCATGGATAGAAATATGGATGCCATGCACCTCCTCAAACCTTCCGCCTGCGTACCATGTACACTGACCATATCCGTAAGTGTAGTATGGAGATGTATATCTCAGTCTGCCTGTTTCATCTGCATACTGGATATTTGCTAACACCTCGCCTTCTTTGGGCGGTTCTGTCAATTTCACCGCTGTGGAAATATTCTTTGATTGCGCCTTATTTTCTTTGTTTTCTGCTGGACTTCCAAGACCCAGCTGCTGGCGCACTTCTTCCGGCATTTTCGCAGGATCGAATATCAATGTAATGACTTTCCTGCCGTTTTCGTCATAGCTCACCACCTTTTCTACATCGTCCCCAGCGTAGATGTGCTGTGCCAACGCTGGTACGGTACTGCTCATAGCCAGTATTGCTGTCATGACTGCTATCCATTTCTTTTTCATGTCCTTCACCTCATTCTGTTCATCCTGTATTCCACCTACCTTTCTTATATCGAAAAACCAGTTACACTGCAAGCAAAAGATTATTTCTGTACTGCCTGTACGCAAAGACGCTGATCAGGTACATCTTCCACACAGGTAATCAATGTCAGGCGGTTGTCACTGGTGTATTGAAGTTTTGACCAGTCTGTATCGGCAATCTTTGTAATGGATTTTACCACATAGGTTCTTGTGCCAAGTTTTGTGGTATAGGTCATTTCATCGCCAATATCCAGTTTTTTCAGTTTTCCAAAGTAGTCATTGGTACCTCTGTTATGTCCTACCAAACCGATATTTCCATTCCAGCAGGAAGTGGAAGCCAAATGTCCCACACCTTTTTTCATCGCTGTGAAGGTATCACCGTCATAGGCGGTTACAGTCAACCCAATTTCCGGAATCTTCAATACGCCAATGCTCCCATCGCTGTTTCGCACCTGCTCAATGGTTGTTAAGGGATACTGCAAAACTTCGTCATATACCTGTTCTGGAATCTCATTTGTCACATAGCCGTCTGAAGAAATATCTGCTGTGTAGCTTCCACTGGTACCCCCGCCATAGGCTGTACCTGTAATCAGACTGTTTGGACTTTGGGTATAAGGATTGATTGGTGCATTGGTTGGTGCGTATGTAGTATTGTTAATGGACGGCGTACTTGGCTCCACTACATTGGCACCATACTCTGAGTTATAGACTGTCTGCGGCGATACGTCATAAATATCCCTGAGATAATCCGGTATCTCTCCTTGGATATTGATATTGGATTTTCCCACAATGACAAACTCCTCCGGATTCTCTGTTTTGTAATTGTAGCTCAAATCCGAGTCAAGCGCATAAGCCGGCACGCAGAAGCCCACAGCAGAAAATAAAAACAAAAGCAGCAGCGTTCTCATTTTATTCCGCATCCAATACACCTCCCAAATCCAGTTCAAATCGATATTCTCCTTTTTTCTCATTGACTCTGTGCTTTACTGTCATGTCTTTATAGGTCACACTGATGTTCCTGCCGAAAAGTGCCTTTGTTGTTTTCTTGTCCAGTACAAACTGGAATACATTGCTTTGGATTAAGTCCTCAAACTCATTCAAATCAATGACAGGCTGTTTCGGATTGACATTCTGCCTTCCAATGCAGATATACTCTTTGTCAATGAGGTTATATACATCAGCCCCTTGTTTGTTTTTCAGATAAAGCAACAGCATAGCAATGGCACAGCCCAAAAGCAATACGGCAATCAAACCTGTCACTGCTTTTAATATTGGCGGCATTCCATTTTCTATCAGCTTTCCTGCGTAAGTAATGGTAAATGTTGCCGTATCTGCCGTTGTCTTTGTTACATTGCCTTTGTACCTTGCTGTGGACACATAGCCTGTAGGCACCTGAGAGCTGAATGTTTTTGAATAAGTAGCTACCGCCTTATACTCTGTAGGTACCAAAGTATCTCCAGCAAGAGATGTTCCCATCACCGTCCAGCTGACATCTGTTAAAGGCAGTGTATATCCGTCTTTTACTGTTGACTGGGCAACATAAGAAGGATCAGCATACATCAAGCCTGGATATTCCTTTGTGGCAGATACCGTATAATTCTTGGTGGTGTAGCCTGCTACCTCTGTGACGATGCTGCCCGTATCCAGTGTCAATGTACCTTGATATCCATCTTTGTCGTATGTTTTTGTTGCTGGAAAGAGTTTGATGACATCTTCCAGATTTTTGGAACCGCCTTCTGCCTTAGCGTCTTCTGTGACTTCTTTGGTGTCCTTATTCTCATTGAGCTGTTTATCCGCAGTGATATAACTGAACAAGAAATCTTCCAATACAAAGTCTTCTTCCACCAGCTGCTCCTGTGGTGTATCTGCTGGCAGATCATAAACCTTGACCAGATATTCCACACCGTCTATATTTTTCCTTTCTACGGAAACAGGCACAGGCAAAGAACTGTCAGCAGTTGATACTTCCTGCACAGCTGCTTCTTGAGCAGGCACCCCAGTTTCTGCAGGAGATCCCTCAACCGGCATAGGCAGAAGCAGTGATACTGCCGCAATCAGACACAAGATTGCTTTTTTCATAACATTCTCGCTCCTTTCCATATAAAATATAATTTTAAGCTGTTTAATTTGTCCTCAATATCCATTGCTTATCACCCCTTTTCAAAACAAAAAGCGAAGGACTTCGTCCAATACTTCATCCAAGGACTTTCCTTCGCTTAATAACTGCTTGATTCTGTTTTTGATCTGATCTTTTTCTTTTTCCGCATTCTCCTTTTCTTTTTGGATATCTTCCTGCAGTACTTCCACAGGGTTCTCCGCAGTCACTTCCGCCTTATTGATTAAAATAATCCCGCCCCTTCCTGTTATCTGCACCACATCCTCCTCATGAATTCCAACGAATTTTCTGAGTGCCACAGGCAGATAAATGGACCCCTTTGCACTTACAGTCTTAAAACAGTTTATTGTCATATAGGCACCTCCTTTTTATAGCAGTGTCAGCTGTTTTGGCTGGCTTTTTAATCTTAGTTCTGGATCGTAATTTGTAATTACAAGTTCTTTGAACATACCCCCTGGTGTATATTTCTGCGAAATACTGTTGAGTCGTTCAAAGGGCGTAATATAAAAATCCTTATACAGTTTACGAATAAACTCGCAGTCATTGTATGAAAGCATGAAAAAGCCTTCTATCTTTCCCAGCACTTCACGGAGCAGATAATGCTGTTCCAATGTAAACAGTTCCTCATACTGCTTTTCTGTTCCATAGTACGGAGGATCAAGATAAAAGAAAGTCATTGGACTGTCATACAAAGCGATGATGACCTCAAAACTTTTATTCTGTATGATCACGCCTTTGCCCGGATTTCCGCCAGCCATCAAAATCTCACTATCACTCTTCACGCCATTTTCATTCAGCCTGCGGTTGGCAAGCCATATGGTGCGGTATGTCTGGGCGATATTTACCGGCTGACCATTGAAGCTGTTTCCACCTGCCGCATAGCTGTAGCGGATCAGCTTATAAAATGTAGCTGCTCGCCTCACATCGCCCAGTTCAGCCTGTGTTGTGATCAGTTCTTTATACTCCCGAAAATCTATAGGGGAAAGATAAATCTTTGCCAGTGCCATTTCTTCTGTCTGATATGGCAGTGAAAAATCTTGCTTTCTATGCCAGTCCAGCATCAGATCAAACTCAGCTCTGCTGTTCAGCGGCAAAAAACCAAGCTCTTTTACAAAGCTCATGGGCTTATGTTTTACCACATGGAACATATTGGTCAAATTAGAATTGGCATCGTTATACACCTCGAACCTTTCCGGCTTTTTGGCGAAAAGCACCCAACCAGCACCACCGAATACTTCTACATATTTATCATAATGCGGTGGGAAACGTGCAATGAGGAACTCACGCATCAATCGTTTTCCACCAATCCATGGAATCATACTGTTTACCATATTTCATCGCCTCGTTTCTATGAGCCTTTATCCATTTTTATCCCTTCCTTTCACAGCTTCATTTCATAATCATCATCTTGCTCATTATTCTGGCTCTGGGTCTGGTTTGAAATATCTAAAGAAGTATCTTCTACATATATTCCTTTGATTATCTTTCCATTGTTGAATTTCATATGTGTTCGAGCTATCTTTGCGTAATCCAGATATGGCAAAGCTTCATCGGTAAATGAAACATCAAAAAGTTCATTTTCCACCAAAAACTCGCCTAACTGGCTTTCATTTTGGATGCCGTTTACCACGCAGACTTCCGGAAGATGTCCCATAAGATCAATCATTTCCTTTACATTTCTCGGCTCTTTTAATTGAAGTGTCAAATCATATACATGCTGCATATCCTCTGGCAGCTTATCAAACCTGCAAAACAGTTCGTTGAGCTGAAATACATCCATTTCTTCATTTGGCAGTTTTTCAAGTATTTCTCCTATGGTATATGTTTTTTCATTTTCGCAATAAACTCCATAAACCGTATGCCCACAGCTTTCAGGTAATTTATTGTCTACAAAAAAACCTTTCAAACCAATTCTACCGCATGGGAAATAGACGGTCATATACCTTTCTCTGTCTTCCACGTTTTTTCTTTTAAATTCCGCATAACCAAGAGCTTTATCTCTTTCTTCCTCGCTTAAGTTCGGCGGATAGCAGCTGTACCAGTTTTCCGTATACTGCCAGAAAGAATGGAAATCATGGTACTGTAGGTATAAAATACGATTTTTTGGATCATCCGCAATAATCTTCTCCAAGCGTTTCCAAAACCTGTCTTCCGCTTTTGGTCCGCCGCCATGCTCTGCTAAATCTTTGATGCTTTCCTGCAGTGCTTGCTCCACATCTTTTCTTAACTGATTTTGCTGTTTCTTATCTGGAAGCTGTATGCCTTCCACAATTCTTTTCTTCATTTGCTTTAACACTTCATTCAACGGCTACACCTCCTTTGCAATTTTTCTGCCTGCATCAAATCTCGTAAATGGCTTCTTCGAGGCTTTTGGGCTGCTGATCTTTTAGCTTCTTGCGATAAAGCATCAATTCATCTTCCGGCAATGCGGAAAGAAGACCGGCAAAAACATTCAGCTCAAAGATATTTGCTTTGCTGATCTCCAAAGAACACAAAAACTCCTGTGCTTCTTCCACATCACACTCTACATCTGAAATTTCGCAGTCATCCAACGATTCCATTTCTGCCTTCTGAAGAGCAATCCAGATTTCATTTTCTTCTACCGGAAGCACCAATCTGACACAAATATCTTTTTCCTCTTTTACCAACTTTTCACTTGCCACATACAAACGAATCATATAAAAATCCTCCTTAAAATAAGTAATAAAAAAACAGACCATCGGTCTGTTCTCAGCTTTGAATATGCTGCTGTGCTTGATCTTCAAAAACTTCTTCTGTCAGAATCATATATTCCTCTGGAACATTCACTCCGTCATAATAACCATATCTTTCCTGCTCCTTGTGACTATCACAGATACAACCATTCTCATCGACTTGCATCATGCCCGCATCTTTTGAAAGATTCATGGTATAAAGATAAATCTGCCCCACCTTTTTATAGTTCACAAATGATTTCATATCTTCTGGAACCGCAAAAAGATTGTTCTTTACAAGGTATTCTCCCAATTCCTGTTCGTTTCGAATAGATGGATCATAAGACACTTTATCAAAACCATAGGAAAGATTGATCATATCAGCAGCACTTTTCGGATGATGCATACACAATAAAGCATCATACATCTCATCCTGTTCTTCCTCAAGCAATTCCTCAAGTCTTGCTGCCAGATAGTTCAGCTCATTCAGATCAGCTTTGTCCCATTCCTGATATTCTCCACAGCTCCATGCGTAGAGCTCATGGATTCTGAAATCACTGATCAAAAGATCATCCATATCTCTGACGCCAGCTACTTCCAAATATCGTTTCATGGTTTCTGCATCTGCAGGAAGTCTGAGAGAAACATCCACCTCATTTTTCTTTTCAAAAAGTTGTTTACTGCAAAAAGTCACTTGAATCATATTTATTTTTCCCCTTTCCAATATTCCGCTATTTTTTCGCCTATGGCTCGCACCACAGGCACTGTGACTGCGTTTCCGATCTGTTTATACAGCTGTGCGTCTGAACATACGCTGGCTGCTCTTTCAAAGTATGCATCCGGTACCCCTTGCAGACGAAATGTTTCCAATGGTGTCAGTCTTCGGATACGGGAATCCAAAAGGATTCCATGAATGTCGGATGCCGTAAGTGTGAACATTTCCTCGTCTTCTTCTTTGATCCTCCTTCCGTTTTGTCTTGTTTTTTCTTTTCCTGGATTCA
>NZ_FRAH01000074.1 GCF_900142265.1 Anaerotignum lactatifermentans DSM 14214
TTTTCTCTTTTGATACATCAATTCCTACGCTGATCATCTGTAACCTCCAAAATAGATTTGTAATTGTTCCCATCCACACTTATTACAACTCATTTTAGTTCGTTACACGAAAGCACCTTACGGGTTTCAACCTGCTTAAACGACTGTTTATAATAAGGGGTGGCTGACAGTTTTCGTGACGGATGTGGCTAATCCAAAAAGAACATCGCCAGACCAATTACTCCCTTATCATAAAAAAATAAGTGCAGAGGGTAAAGCACAAATGATATGCTTTATCTCTTACACTTATATGGTACTAAAAGAGAAAGCACAAAATCTCTTGCAAGGGAAAGATTTTGTGCTTTGATTCTCTCATATCACATAACAGATGGGTTGTTTTTTGGAAATCATTCCCCTTTCAGCAGATGGGAAATGGATTTATACAGTACAAATGTGATGGCGCAGTTCAGACCTGCTTTGATCAGGTTGAAAGGAATGATGGCAGGCAGCAGCATGGGGATCACTTCTTCCATGGATGTGCCCAGGAAAATAGGTGTCAGTACCAGATTCATCAGTACCATTGCGCCTGTCATAACCAGCGCGCCTACGATGAGGGCGATGGCTGCTGTTTTTCTTGTTTTATTTCTGCGGTAGATGTTGCCGGCAATCAGTACGCAGCTGCCAGTTGCGAAGATGTGCATGATGATACCGATGGGACCGCCGCTTGCTGCGCTGACAGTCATACCCTGAATGATGGATACCACTACAGTCAGCAGGAAACCAGCCACAGGGCCGAAAGCAAATGTACCAATGAGGATAGGCACGTCCGCAGGATCATATTCCAAAAAAGGTGCCGCGGGAATGATGGGGAAATGTACGGTTGCCACCAAAATCAGAGAGATGGCGCCCAGCATACCCAGAGCTGTCAGTTTTCTTACATTCTGTTTTCTTTTTACCGCTGTTGTTTTTACTGCGTTTTCCATGATTTTTCTTCCTCCATTTTTTGTTTAGAATTTTCAGGCTTCCGCCAATCTTTGTGACGAACTTTTTCTCTTTTGGCAAAAGAAAAAGCCTGAAAATCTTCAGGCTAAACAAGCAAAATAAAGGTCGGGCTTTTTCGCATCCGCGCGAAAAACGCACCAAACTTTTATTCTTCTCCCATCCAGACTATACTGTCGGTTTCGGAATCGCACCGAATCCTGCGCCAAAGCGCTCGCAGACTTTACTGCCGATCGGGAATTTCACCCTGCCCTGAAGAATTTCATATTTCATTTACAAGTTCATTATATCAGCTGTGAAAAAACTGTCAAGATTTTTTATTAGAAAATACTATCAAAAAAATAGGCTTTACTTTATGCAAAACAACAGTTTTCCGCAGACCATCCTGCATTCTGGAAAAAAAGCCCATGGACTGTCATGGGCTTAGAAAATGCTTAACCTTCCTGCGCTGCAGTATTCGCAGATGTTTCAGCTGCAGGTGCTTTTACAGTCGCTGGATCTACCGCAAACAGTTTAATAGCGGTTTTCGGGTCCGCACTCTTATAGTACACTTCCACCAGGCTGTCCGGTTCCAGACTGCCTGCCCGTGTCATGTCTGCCTGATCTTTGGTGAAGATCCGCAGTGTGCCATCTTCCAGACGCAGCACCAGATTATACTGTGCCGCTTCCACAACGGTACCGGTTACCTGTTCCACGCCTTCCGCTGTCAGGTCTGTGAAAACAAGCTGACCTGCCTTTGTCTGCATGGCTACAGGGAAGAAAGCGGAGAATAAGTCCGCAGGCACATACTGCACGCCATCCATCAGTTCCGGCGCGCCGCCGATGCTTTTTGTTTCGCCGCCTACCAGATAGGCATCCTTACCAGAAGCAAAACCAACAGTGGTTGTACCGTCAGAAAGGGTAACGGAACGTGTCTGTTTATCCCACGCTACGGTATAGCCCAGAATATCCCCTACTTCCCGGACAGGTACCAATTTTGTGCCCCATTCGTCTGCATACAGGGGCTGGGTCACTTCTGTATCCTGCACCATCATGGTACCGGAAATTTTTTCTGCCCCAAAAGCTGTTGTGCCGCAGCCCAATGTCAAAATACCAGCCAGCATATATGCCATCATTCGTTTCATAATCCTCTCTCCCTTCCAATATGTATTCCGTTCTTTTTTCAGTATATCAAATAGTATGGCACAAAAACATTACATTTCTGTAAAGAATCTTTGACAAAACCATAACAATTATTCCACACCCCGCATGGTCAGAGAAATGCGCTTGCGCTGCAAATCCACGCTCATTACTTTGACGGTAACAATGTCCCCCAGTTTCACCGCTTCTAAGGGATGTTTGATGAATCGGTCGCAAATCTGAGAAATATGTACCAGACCATCCTGATGGACACCGATATCCACAAACACGCCGAAGTCAATGACATTGCGGACAGTGCCTTTCAGCACCATGCCTTCTTTCAAATCTTCCATGGTCAGTACGTCACTGCGAAGGACAGGGGCAGGGGCTTCGTCACGGGGGTCACGACCGGGTTTTTCCAGTTCCTTGACGATATCCTGCAAGGTAGGCAGACCGATGCCCAGTTTTTCCGCTGTTTCTTCGGTCATGCTGACTTTGTTTGCCAGACCTTTCACCTGACCAGACGCCACATCATCCAGAGAATAACCGCAGAGTTTCAGCAATGCTTCTGCCGCCTTATAGCTTTCGGGATGAACGCCGGTTTTATCCAAAGGCATATCGCTTTCGGCAATGCGCAGGAAACCAGCGCACTGTTCAAAGGCTTTGGGTCCCAGTTTGGGGACTTTTCTCAGTTCTTTCCGGTTATGGAACAGACCGTTTTCTTCACGATATGTGAGAATATTTTTCGCAACGGTGTTGTTGATGCCTGCTACATAAGAAAGCAGAGCAGGGCTTGCAGTGTTCAAATCAACGCCGACGCTGTTTACACAGTCCTCTACCACGCCGCCTAATGTTTCGCCCAGACGTTTCTGGTTCATGTCATGCTGATACTGCCCAACGCCGATGGATTTGGGGTCGATTTTCACCAGTTCCGCCAGAGGGTCTTGGATACGTCTGCCAATGGAAACGGCAGAGCGCAGGGCAACGTCATAATCAGGGAATTCCTCCGCACCCAGTTTGGAAGCGGAATACACAGAAGCCCCTGCTTCGTTGGCAATGATGTAATAAACTTTTTTATCCAGTTTTTTCAGCATTTCCGCCACAAACTGCTCGGATTCTCTGGAAGCGGTGCCATTGCCGATGGAAATCAGGTCTACGTCATATTTTTTGATAAGATCCGTCAGTTTCTTTTCCGCTTCGGCTGTCTTGTTCTGAGGGGGTGTGGGATAGACCACGGTGGTTTCCAGGGGTTTACCTGTTTCATCAATAACGGCAATCTTACAGCCAGTACGATAAGCAGGGTCTAATGCCAGCACTGTTTTTCCTTTGATGGGTGGCTGCAAGAGAAGCTGTTTCAGGTTTTCCCGGAATACACCCATGGCGGATTCCTCGGCTTTTTCTGTCAAATCATTGCGGATTTCCCGTTCCAGAGAAGGTGCAATGAGGCGTTTATAGCTGTCGGCAATGACTTCCTGCAACAATTCAACCGCAGGACTGTTTTTGCGGATGAGCTTCCGTTCCAGTTTTTGCAGGAGTTTTTCTTCGTCCCCTTCCAGCTTCACTGTCAGGATGCCTTCTTTTTCCCCACGGTTTACCGCAAGGATGCGATGTCCTGCGGCTTTTTGCAGAGGTTCGCTGTAATCGTAGTACATTTCGTAGACGGTTGGTTCTGTCTGTTCTTTCGCCGCCTTTGTCACCAGCTGACCATGTTTCATAGTTTCTTCACGAAGCATTTTCCGCAGGTCCGCGTCATCAGAGAACTGTTCTGCCAGAATATCTTTTGCGCCGTTGATGGCATCCTCCACAGATTCCACGCCTTTTTCCGCATCTACAAAAGCGGCGGCGTATTCTTCCAGCGGCACCAGAAATGCCTGCCCGAAAATGTATTCCGCCAGAGGTGCCAGACCTTTTTCCTTAGCAATGGACGCACGGGTGCGACGTTTGGGGCGGTAAGGACGGTAAATATCCTCGATTTCTGTCTGGGTCATGGCAGCTTCCAGTTTTGCGGAAAGTTCATCGGTCATGGCGCCCTGTTCCGTAATGGCGTTACGCACCATTTCCCGTTTTTCTTCCAGATTTCTGAGAGCTGTGAGCCGTTCCGCCAGCTGACGGATAATCTGGTCATCCAGAGAACCAGTGACTTCCTTACGATAACGGGCAATGAAAGGCACGGTGTTCCCTTCATCCAGCAGTTTCACGGTGTTTTCCACCTGAGAAGCCTTGATGCCCAGTTCTATCTGTAACTGTTTCAAAATATCCATAGATGTGTTTCCTTTCTCCAAAAAAATATCTCTTTTTCCATTTTAGCATACAAAATGGACGGTTGCCGAAAAAATTTTCTCCCTCCGTTTTCCAAAAAACGTGTTTTTCCGCATACAAAACGCGGAATGAAAACAATCCCCGCAAAAATACAACAGCTGGAACCCTATACAAGGATTCCAGCCATATTTGTTTTCTGACGTTTTTTCCTTTATTTCGCGCGGTAGTTTTTCCAGATGCAGTCCAGTTTGGATTTGCACAAAGCACCATCCATGGTAAGCCAGTAAGCATTTTTGCCATCTACCACTTTCCGCTCCGCATAGCCTCTGCACACCAGATAATCCAGATGGGCAATGGTTTCCCCTACGGCGAACCAACGCTGGGACAGAGGGAATTCCTCCCATGTTTTCCCGCGCATGGACCAGCGCAGACAAGCGGCAATCTTTGTGGCATGACTGCCGGGGAACTGCTGGATGGCGTCTACCGTTTCTTTCATTCGTTTCAAATGATGCTCCACGATTTCGTCCATACGTTCATAAACGTTCATATCGTTTTTCCGATGGGCAGGCAGGGCTGTCCGAATGGGGATGTCCCTTGTTTTCACCAGGGAATCCAGATAATTCCCCAGAGAATCCGCTGTGCCTACCCAACAGGTGATGTTGGGGGTGATGTCAAAAAGGATATGGTCTGCCGTAAAGAGGAGCTGTTCCTCTCTCTGGTACAGAAGCATCTGCCCCGGTGTGTGTCCGGGCACCAGAATGCACTGAAATTTCCATTTCCCTACGGTGATCACGTCCCCGTCCTCCAGCTCTTCCACATCGAAAAAGCATTCCGGCTCAAAACCTCTGGCAGGATTGCCGCTGTGGAGGATATTGATCTGTTCCTGTGTAAAGCCTTCGGCAATGAAATTGGCATCGGAAACTTTCCAGACTTCTCCCACCATCAGCCCTTCCAAAACGGCATAATCCACACGGCTCATGTACATTTTGCCGGGCTTGTCCTTCATAAGGGTAGGCGCCAGACCGGTATGGTCTGCGTGAAGATGGGTCAAAAACAGGTTTGTCTTTTCCCAGTCCGCGTCCAGTTCTGCCAGCCCTTCCAGAAGGGCATCCAGACATTCTTTCCGATTGAATCCAGTATCTATAATCAGTGTTTCGCCGCTGTCCTGAATGACATAGCAGTTCAGGTTTTTCAGGGGGTTGTCCGGCAGAGGCACATCCACCCGATAAACGGCGGGGTTTTCATATATCTTTGTCAGCATAGTTGTGTTCCTTTCTCTTTTTCAAACTGCATTTATTATAAAACAATCAGACAGTGGCATACAAGGCGGAAATCAGACGGTTTTTCTATGGTATTTCTCATTTGCTTTGAGCAAAATGCAGATTTTTTGCAGGAAACCATTTCCTTTGGGGCATCTTCATAAGAAAACAAAGAAAGCGGAAATCCTTATCATAATAGAAGATTTTCCGCTTTCTTTTATTGAAATTTTCATTGGTATGTTTTCTTCTGAAGACAGCTGTCACAATTCCCCTTAAGAAATCAATAAAACAAAAAAACCAATGTTTTCTTAAGGGGAAGTTGCTTTGTCCGTCTTGTTTTTTTCTTTGGAAATTCCATTTTTATTTTTCACAATGTAATATATACTTGACATTTAGAAAGATATAGTATATAAATAAAGTAAGAGATGAAAATGAAGATACAGGAAGGGGGAACATCCTTGAAAAATCTAAAGCTGAAAGCCGCCCGGGCGGCGAAAGACCTTTCCCAAGAGCAATTGGCACAACTGGTGGGCGTCACCCGGCAGACCATCGGCATGATTGAGGCCGGAAAGTACAACCCTACCCTGAACCTGTGCATTGCCATCTGCAAGGCACTGGGAAAAACACTGGATGAATTATTCTGGAACGAGGAGGAATGAGGTATGATCAAAGACGAACGTATTGAACAGGCAAGGAACAAAATCTGGGCGGAAATGATGCAGATTCTGTATTTTATTGCGGTATTGTCCTTTGTGGTGAAAATCCTGTTCCTGCAGCAAAGTTTGCAGGACTGCACTTTGGAATATGTGATTTTGATTCTGACACCCATTTATCAGATGATTCGTGCCAGACAGATGGGCGTTGTGCTGAATGTAGTGGCAAAGCCCAATCCCAAACGGCTGGTGGCTTCTCTGGTAGGGGGCATGGTTGCGGTAGGCATCTGCTTTGCCATGCAGACAGAAGCAAAACAGCCTGCGGAAATCTTCACCATGCTGGGCACCTTCGTAGTGGTATTTCTGGTGGTGCAGTTCGGCATGTACCGCATGGGCAAACGCAGACAGGAAAAGCTGGAAAAAGAATATGACGATGAGGATTAAAAAACCGTGGTACTTTGTACCACGGTTTTTCATTCAATCTAAATTCCACCGCCTGCAAAGGCGAATGAGGGACAGCACAAAAATCACAAGGGACAATCCCAACAGCACTTTCAGCCAAAAAGTCTGATTTGTCAGAGAAAACGCCAAGCCGGGCACATTCACTGCAAATCCCAGCACTGTCACCACAACGCCATAGCCCACCAACAAAAGCCCGAAGGCATGCACAGGAATCCCTTTTCGCTTCATACCCACCAGCACATCCACCACCAGACAGGCGCCAAGGCAAAAAGCGGAATCTCCCAAGTTCAGTCCCCTAAAAGGAAAATCCGGGGCGAAAAGGGTCTGCGCCAGACACAGGGCAATGAAGCCGCTGAACAGGCAGCCGTCTTTCTGGGGGCTGCGTTTCCATCGTTTTTCAAATTCCGCTTGCAGGATTTTTTCGTCTTCTGTCATGGAACATCCCTCCTCTGCCTTTCAATCATTTATCTTCTTTTATGATACCACAGGTCTGACAAGTTTTCCTCGGACAAATCCACGAAAAACCAGTGTAGACAGCAGACAATCTGCACGATGTATGTCTAGAAATCATGGCGGCTACCGCCATCGCTTCCGATTTCCTCAAAAATATTTATAATCTCCTCTATTTTCTGAAAACATGCCGCATCTGTCAGGCTTTCATCCTCCAAAACAGCCTTAATTTTCCGCAACGCTTCATAACATCGCATTTCCAACAATTCTTCCACAGAAAAAGATAATTCTGGAAAGCAACTTCCCATTAAGAAAACATTTCTTTTCCTTGATTTCTTAATGGGAATTGCGACGGCTATCTTCAGAAAAAAACAAATCCAAATATAATCTCAGTAAAATAAGAAAGCCAAAATTCTCTATATGACAAGGATTTTAGCTTTCTTTTTTTCTTATGAAGATGCCCCTAAAATGTATTTCTATTTTCTGTTTTGCTAAAATTTCCACCAACATTTCCGTATATAAATCCATTTTTTCACCATCCTTCCAATGTGGACTAATTCTAGTCCCATTATACCATAGGGATTTCTTAGAATGAAGCAAAAAAAGAACTTGTTTCAGTCCACAAGGAGGTACCCATGGAACCAAAAATCAAACAATCTCCCACCATCCCCATTGGGGAAAACATCCGCCGCATCCGTCTGGAAAAGGGCATGGGACAGACAGAGCTTGTCCGGCAAATCCAGCTTCTGGGCGTTCCCCTGACCAGAGAATCTCTGGTGAAAATCGAACGGGGCATTCAGCACATCTCCGCCGTCCAGCTTCGTGCCATTCGGGATGTGCTCCAAACCACCTACGACGCCCTCCTTGTGGAAAAATCCTGAAAAAATGCAAATTTTCCGAAAAAAAATCCTTGCCTTTTTCTTTTTGGTATGCTATGCTGTTTTGGTATGGGCGCATACGTCCATCTAGAAGTAAATCCTTGCTCTTTCTTCGGGAAAGGGCCATTAGTCCAAAAGGAGGTGTAACCTAACATGAACAAATACGAATTGGCGTTGGTATTGAGTCCCGCACTTGACGATGAAGGCAGAGCGGCTGAAGTTGCCAAAGTACAGGCTGTCCTGGAAAGATTCGGCGCAAAAATCGAAAAAGTTGATGATTGGGGCAAAAGAAAACTCGCTTACGAAATCCAGAAAGTAAACGAAGGTTTCTACAGCTTCACAACTTTCGAAGCACCCGCTTCTGCACCTGCAGAAATCGAAGCTCGTATGCGTATTATGGAAAACGTTCTGCGTTATCTCATCATCCGCAAAGAAGCGTAAGAAAAAGGAGGGTTTTCTATGAACAAAGTGATTTTGATGGGCAGACTGACAAAGGACCCCGAAGTGCGTTATGCGCAGGGCAGTGAACCCCTTGCAGTAGCCAGATACACTTTGGCAGTAAACCGCCGTTTCAAACGACAAGGCGAGCAGGACGCTGACTTTATCGGATGCGTTGCATTCGGCAAAGCTGGCGAGTTTGCAGAAAAATATTTCAAAAAAGGTCAAATGGTCGGTGTTGTCGGCAGATTACAGGTTCGTTCCTGGGACGACAACGAAGGGAAAAGACACTGGACAACAGAAGTTGTCGTAGAAGAACAGCACTTTGCAGAAAGCAGAGCGTCCTTCGAAAGCAACAGCAGCCGTGGTGACTATGCCCCTGCTGCTCCCGCACCCGCTGCTCCCAAGCAGACAAGTGGTGGCGCTGACGGTTTCTACCCCATCGACGAAAGCATCGAAGACGACGATTTGCCCTTCTAATTCATCGAAAAGGAGGCTCGGAACATGATTCAGAAAAAACGTGGTCGCAGAAAAAAACGCGTATGCCAGTGCTGTGCAGATAAAGTGACAACAATCGATTACAAAGATGTAAGCAAACTGAGAAGATACGTTTCCGAAAGAGGTAAAATCCTTCCCAGAAGAATCACAGGCAACTGCGCAAAACATCAGAGAGCGCTGACAACAGCAATCAAGAGAGCAAGACACGTATCCCTGATGCCCTACACACAGGACTAAGATACCGCTCGATTTTTTACAAACACAAGATTTCCCTTTGGGGGCATCTTCATAAGAAAACAAGGAAAGCTGAAATTCTTAAAAAAGGATTTCAGCTTTTTTATTTTGACTGAATGAACGATGTATGTTTTCTTATGAAGATAGCTCAGTTTTTTTCTGCTCATTTTTCCTTCCCCTGCCCTGTCCTTTTGGACAAAAACAGGAATAAAACCCAGTTTTTTCGCCTATATTATCTACAAAGGTCGTACATCCGGCGAAAGGAGGGGTTTTTGGATGCACAAAAGAAAAAAAGCCACCGAGGGCGAAAAAGTTCTGGCTGCCATTTACGCCATCCAGTTAGAGCTGCGGCGGGCACAGGCAGGCTTTCAGGATGAAACCGACGAAGCCCTCATTGACAGCTACATTTACGAGATCATCTCTCTGCATAAAAAATACGAATATTACCTGCGGCGGGCAAAGGAATTGGGGCTGGCTGCCGCAGGATGCGCGAAAATCAGCTGATACAAATAAAGGGGGAAGAAATATGAGTTCTACCACCGTTTTATCTGCCATGGTCATCACCTGTCTGGTGATCGTGGTACTGGTGGCGCTAGCAAAGCCCCTGCAGGGGCTTTTTCGCTTTCTGCTTTCAGGGATTTGTGGCTCTGCCCTGCTCTTTCTTTTGAGCAGACTGGGCTTTGCCGTAGGCGTCAATGCTGTCACCTTTGTGGTAACAGGGCTGTTGGGGATGCCGGGGGTGGCAGGTCTTGTGGTGCTGAGCCATTTTCTTTGAGAAAATGTAGGTTTTTGTAAACTCCTGTCGAGAAGAAATGGCAGAAAAATCATTGGGGCAAATTGACAGCACGCCATGATTTGTGATATGATATCCACAGATAAGATCAGTATCGGAAACGCTGGTTTTATCGGAAACAAAGTCTTCTTTTATGATAAGAATACCCCCATTTTTCTTATCACTTGCCGAAAAGAACCATCGGGTCCCCCAATCCGATGGCTTTTTTCATTTTCCCCATTTTTTTCAGAAAGGAGTCTTTCTATGACACCTGAACAACTGGCAACAGATCTGAAAAGCCTGCTTTTACAGAAGGACTTTCGCCTTGTACAGCAGCCCGAGGACACTCCTGCATTTGATCTGTACATACGCATTGAAAACCCTGTTTGCTGTGTGCTGGCAGTACAACCCCATGACACTGCCGAACATCGGGAAGATGTGGCTGCCTTTGTGGAAGGACTGCAAAAACAGCTTCCTCAGATCCAATGTACCCAGCTCATCTGTCTGTATCTGACCATCGGCGCGGAGTCTTTGGCGGAAGTACATCCTCTGGCAGACACAGACCGCATGGGCAATCTGCACCACATCGCTTGGCATTACGCCACGGACACACAAACCTTGCAGACAGCCGACGGCAGCCCGGACAAGCTCATGGGCATTGAAAAACTGCTGCGGATGGCAGCCACCGGCGAAGAACTGCCCAAAGACACCCTGCGGAAAGACACTGCCGGAAAACGCCCCGTGGTAACTTTCACTATTTTTGCCATCTGCGCTGCCCTGCTCCTTTACGGCATGGTAACGGGACAGAACGAATTTCTCTGGGAGCGTTTCAGCGTCAGCCGGGAAACCGTATTGGGACAGGGGCAGTATTACCGCCTCATCACTGCCATGTTCTTCCACGGCAGTATCATGCACCTTGCCGCCAACAGCATTTACCTCTTTTACTTCGGCAGTCGGGCAGAACTGCTGCTGGGCAAAGTTCGCTATATGATCCTGTATCTCATTTCCGGTATCTGCGGCGGACTATGCAGCATTTTTCTGGGGCATTATGCCTCCATTGGCGCATCTGGTGCCATCTTCGGACTTTTGGGCGCCATGCTCATTCTCACACGGGAGAAAGGTTCCCGTTATACAGGCATGAACTACGCCACCATGATATTGCTAGCATTCACAGCCCTTGCCATGGGCTTTCTGGATGTGGGTGTGGACAACTGGGCACATCTGGGAGGATTCCTCTCCGGCGCGCTGGTGTTCTTCCTCATGTTCCGTGCCAAAGAATGAGCCCTGCGGACGGTTGTTCCCTCTTGACAAGGTGGGAGCAGCCGTCTTTTTTTGCACAAAACCGACCACTTTTCCCCACAGGTTTTCCACGTCTTTTTTTGGGGATAACTTGCCATTTATACACAGAATAGGATACAATAAGTGGGAAAAGGTGAAAATGTAACAAAAACCCCACCAAATTTTCAATATATTCCACCAAATAAATTTGAAAAAACAAGATATAGTCCACAGGCAACCCATGTTATCCACACTTTTTCTGTGGATAACCCAAAAACCATGTGGATAACCGGAAAGGAAGGATAGAAAAATGGACCATTTGACACAATTATGTGCCAGATTGCAGGAAGCCGCATCCGCTTCCCCCTACGCAGAAAAAAAACTGGTGTTCGGTGACGGCTGCCAGAATCCCCGACTGATGATGATCGGCGAAGCCCCCGGCGGCGATGAAGAAAAGCAGGGTCGTCCCTTTGTGGGCAAAGCAGGGAAAAACCTGTCTGCGTTTCTGGAAACCATCGGCTTGAAACGGGAAGAAATCTACATCTCCAATGTGGTAAAGCTGCGTCCCACCAAGGAAAGCCCCAAAACGGGAAAAGCGGTAAACCGTCCCCCTTCCAAGGATGAAATCGCCTTTTTCCTGCCCTTCCTACAGGAAGAAATCAAAGTGGTGAATCCCCAATGGATTGTCACATTGGGCAATGTGCCATTAAAAGCGGTGACAGGAGATGCCAAAGCAGTCATTGGTGACTGGCACGGCAAACCTTTCACACTGGAGGACGGAAAAATCCTATTCCCTCTCTACCACCCCGCAGCCATCATTTACAATCGGGCATTGTCCGAAACTTATCAGCAAGACCTGATGACACTGAAAGGATTATTGGAAAAATAAGCATACAAAAAGGAACCCTTTCAGAAAACATGTCTGATAAAATCCTATAAAATAAACAAGCTGGAATCCTTTTTTACCGCAAAGGCTCCAGCTTTTTGTTTGCTTATAAAGTTTTTTATTCCGCCAGTTTTTTCAGCAGTTTGGCATAGGTTTCCACGCCCAACGCCAAAATTTCCTCATCAAACTGGAACTGTGCACTATGAAGAGAATGGGTATAACCTTTTTCCGCGTTGCCGCTGCCTAAGAAAAAGAACATGCCCGGTACTTTCTGCAGATACAGAGAGAAATCCTCTGCCAGCATATAAGGGGGTGTTTCTTCGTAAGCATCCCCTGCCACTTCCTGCAAAAGTTCCACCAATTTCGGGTCGTTATCCACCACGCGATACATGTGACGGAACACGGCTTCTCCTTTGCAGCCATAACCAGCGGCAATACCAGAAGCCACTTCCTGGACGCGTTTTGTCATGGTTTCGTAGGCTTCATCACTGAATGCACGCATGGTGCCTTCCAGCTTCACTTCCTTGGCAATGATGTTGCAGGCTTCGCCGCCGTGGATGGCACCGAAGGTAAGTACGCCGCTGTCCAGAGGGGATACATTCCGGGAAAGGATGGTATGCAGTCCTGTAATGACTGCCCCTGCCGCAAGAACGGCGTCATGTCCCAGCTGGGGCTGTGCACCGTGAGCACTTTCCCCGTAAACATGCACATCCACTTCCCCGTTTCTTGCCATCATAGCGCCTTTGCGGCAAGCCACTTTCCCCTGAGGCACCTGAGGGAAGATATGACAGCCGATGATGCAGCGAACGGGATGTTTTTCAAAAAGTCCTGCATCCACCAGAAGCTGTGCGCCGCCGGGACCTTCTTCTGCTGGCTGGAAAATGAGGACAACATCGTTTTCCAGTTCGTCTTTATGTTCCTGCAAGTATTTGGCAAAGCCCAGCAGTACTGTCACATGACCGTCATGACCGCAGGCATGCATACAGCCCACATGCTCCGAAGTGAAGTCGCAGCCTGTCTGTTCTGTTACCGGCAGGGCGTCCATATCCGCGCGGAATGCCACCGCTTGTCCCTTACCTTTGCCCCGAATCACTGCCACCACGCCTGTTTCCAGCCATGTTTCCAGCTCTGTGATGCCGAAGCCCTCCAGTTTTTCCCGAATATAGGCGGAGGTTTTGTATTCCTTCAGCCCTAATTCGGGGATTTTATGCAAATCGCGGCGAATCTGCCGCAGTTCTTCTACCATGTTTTGAAAATACGCTTCCATTGGCTTTCCTCCTTTGTTCTGATTGTTCTCATTGTATCACAGACATCTTTCTTTGGAAAGGATACAAATTCTGTGGAAAATCTGCCCAATTTCGTATATAATAAAAGGCAAATACAAAAATCAAAAAATAAAGGAGAGATTTACCCATGGATTATGATATGACCAATCCCTATGAAATTGCGAAATACATCAAGGAAGCCAAAAAGGCAACACCTGTCAAAGTATATGTAAAAGGCGACCTGAGCGGCGCATCCGCAGAAGGCGTGAAAGTATTCGGTCAGGGAGATTTCTGGATCCTCATGGGCGACCACGCTGCCGTACAGGCTCTGCTGGACAGCAAAAAAGACGCCATTGTTGACTGCGCTATGGAATATGACAGAAGAAACTCCGCTGTTCCCATGCTGGACATCACTGGCGTGGAAGCACGCATCGAACCCGGCGCATTCATCCGTGACCGGGTAAGCATCGGCAAAAACGCTGTTGTCATGATGGGCGCTGTGATCAACATCGGCGCTGAAATCGGCGAAGGCTCCATGGTTGACATGAACGCTGTTCTGGGCGCAAGAGCAACTGTAGGCAAAAACGTACACGTTGGCGCAGGCGCAGTGCTGGCAGGCGTTCTGGAACCCCCCAGTGCAACACCCGTTATCGTTGAAGACGGCGTAATGATTGGCGCTAACGCAGTGGTACTGGAAGGCGTACGCATCGGCGCTAACGCTGTTGTTGCAGCAGGCGCAGTGGTAACAGAAGACGTACCCGCAGGCGCTGTTGTAGCTGGCTCCCCTGCTAAAGTCATCAAAATGAAAGACGAAAAGACAGAAGGCAAAACACAGCTTATGGAAGACCTGAGAAAATAAGACTTTCGGAAAATCAAAACATCCCCTCTCTCAGGGGCATCTTCATAAGAAAACAAAGAAAGCTAAAATCCTTATCACGACAAAGGATTTTAGCTTCCTTATTTTTTTTATTAAGATTTTTGTTATGTTTTCTTATGAAGACAGCCATCGCAATTCCCCTTAAGAAACCAAGGAAAATAAAAATCAATGTTTTCTTAAGGGGAAGTTGCTTTCAGAGGGGATGTTTTTTTGTTGGGACAGAAAAAAGGCGGCAGTTGCCTGCCGCCGAAATAAAGTATCATGTGATGTCAAATATTACCAAAGATCCCAGAAGGAGTATGGTACTGGTGTATTGGGCATGGTACCAGGTTTCATGGCATTCTGGAAATCTGTCATGGCATTCTGCAATTTGGTGTAAGCTGCATTCACAGTATTCTGGGAAGTCAGAGGGGCTGTCAGAATTTTTTCTGCTTCTGCCACTGCAGTATCCAATGCGGTTTTCTGTGCCTGAGGTACCCATTTTTCCGTAGGTGCCACATCTGTGCCGTTATTAGAAGATACTTTTACACCTTCCATGGCTTTCTTCGCTTCTGCTACCTTTGCCTTCAGTGTGTCCACGTTGGATACACTGACTTTAATGGTGAAAGTACCTACTACATTGCTGCCATCCTGCGCAGTCGCCTTAATGACAGCCTGACCGGGCATCAAAGCAGTGACTTTCCCATTTTCCACTTTGACTACGTCAGGATTTTCACTAGTCCAAACAACAGTCTTGTTTGTAGCATCGCCGGGCTGTACATCTGCTGTCAATGTTGCGACGTCGTTCACATTCAGTGTGTTTTTGCCGCTGATGGTAATCTGTGTCACTTTTACATCAGCCTTTGTTACGGTTACAGTACAGGTTGCTGTTTTATCTCCCGCTTTGGCAGTGATAATGGCTGTTCCTTCTGCTTTCGCTGTCACTTTGCCGTTATTGTCCACTGTCGCAACATTTGTTGCATTGCTTTCCCATGCAACCGTTCTGTTTGTTGCATTATCAGGTTT
>NZ_FRAH01000026.1 GCF_900142265.1 Anaerotignum lactatifermentans DSM 14214
AAGCGGAAACTGGAAAATGACGTGTTCGCGGCGGCGGGTATCGCACAGAAATATAACTGCGCCCTTACCCGGCTTGACTATCAGCAGGAAGCAGGCTTGATGAGCAGCGTCCCTCTGGGCGAGAACCTTGTCCCTATCCAGAGGGGCTTGACGACGAGCAGTACCGCAATCTTTATCCCCTTTATCACGCAGGAGCTTTTCCAGACCGGGGAAGCCCTTTACTACGGGCTGAACGCGCTTTCTAACAACATGATACTCTGCGACCGGAAGCAGCTCAAAAACCCGAACGGGCTTATCCTTGGGACGCCGGGAAGCGGGAAATCCTTTGCGGCAAAGCGGGAAATGACAAATGCGTTTCTCATTACGGACGACGATATTATCATCTGCGACCCGGAAGCCGAGTATTTTTCCCTTGTGCAGCGGCTCAACGGACAGGTGGTGCGGCTCTCCCCGGCGGGGAAAGGCATGGACGGCAAGCCACAGTATGTAAACCCTATGGATATAAACCTCAACTATTCCGAGGACGACAACCCCCTTGCCTTAAAAAGCGACTTTATCCTTTCCCTCTGCGAGCTTGTTATCGGCGGCAAGGAGGGCTTGCAGCCTGTCGATAAGACCGTCATTGACCGGGCTGTACGGAATGTGTACCGACCGTTTCTTGCCGACCCCGACCCGGCGAAAATGCCTGTCCTTGGCGACCTTTACAATGAACTTTTGAAGCAGCCGGAGCCGGAAGCGGCGCGGATTGCGGCGGCGTTGGAGCTTTACGTTTCCGGCAGTCTTAACGTGTTCAACCACAGGACGAACGTGGAGCTTTCCAACCGCCTTGTCTGCTTTGACATTAAGCAGCTTGGGAAACAGCTCAAAAAGTTAGGTATGCTCATTGTGCAAGACCAGGTATGGAACCGCGTGACGGTCAACCGGGCAGAGAAAAAAGCGACGCGCTACTACATGGACGAATTTCACTTGCTTTTGAAAGAAGAACAGACCGCCGCCTATTCCGTGGAGATTTGGAAGCGTTTCCGTAAGTGGGGCGGCATTCCGACCGCCATTACCCAGAACGTCAAAGACCTGCTTGCTTCCCGCGAAGTGGAGAATATCTTTGAGAACAGCGATTTTGTCCTCATGCTCAATCAGGCACAGGGCGACCGGGCTATCCTTGCAGGACAGTTAGGCATTTCCCCGCAGCAGATGAAGTATGTGACCCACACCGAAGCGGGCGAGGGGCTTATCTTCTACGGGAACGTGGTGCTGCCTTTTGTAGACCGCTTCCCGAAGGACACGGAGCTTTACAAGGTAATGACGACGAAGCCGGAGGAAGTGGGGGAAGCATGAACGGGCTGACGACAGACACCATTATCAACCGGGACGCGCTGTATGCCCTGCGGGAACTTCCCTCTGAAAGCGTCCATTGTGCCGTGACAAGCCCGCCCTACTACGCGCTGCGCGATTACGGGCTTACCATGCAGATAGGGCGCGAGGACACGCCGGAGGAATATATCCGGCGGTTGACCGTGATTTTCCGGGAGCTGCGGAGGGTGCTGCGCCCGGACGGGACGCTCTGGCTGAATATCGCAGACACTTACTGCGGCACTGGAAGCAAAGGCAGCTCTACCGACCCGAAAAACCCGAAAGGCAGGAACGGGCAAAGCGTATCAATCGCACGAAAAGCGGCGGGTATCAAGCAAAAAGATTTAATCGGTATCCCGTGGCTCTTAGCCTTTTCCCTGCGCTCGGACGGGTGGTATCTGCGGAGCGATATTATCTGGCAGAAAGAAAACCCCATGCCGGAAAGCTGCAAAGACCGCCCGACCCGCTGCTATGAACATATCTTCCTGCTGACGAAAGAAAAGAAATACTACTATGACGCGGCAGCCATAGCCGAACCCATTTCCCCGAAAACGGCGGCGCGGTACCGACTGGGGCGCAGCGCGAACAGCAAATACGCCGCTGAAATCCCCGGACAGGGAAAAGTGCAGGGGCTGAACAGGGCAAGGAGCGGCGGCTACTATGACGACGCGCTCATGCCGACCACAAGGAACCGCCGGGACGTTTGGACTATCAACACCGTCCCCTATAAAGGCGGGCATTTTGCCGCGTTTCCCCCGAAGTTAGCGGAAACGTGCATACTGGCGGGCTGTCCGAAAGGCGGAGTTGTGCTTGACCCCTTTTTCGGGAGCGGCACGACCGGGCTTGCGGCGAAAAGCCTTGACCGCCACTATGTCGGCATTGAGATTAACGCAGAGTATTGCGCCCTTGCAAGGGCGCGGATTGGAGGTGGAAAGACATAAAACAGTATAAGCCCCGCGATAAAATCACGCAGAAAATGACCCGTGACGGGCTGACCGAGCAGAACCAGACCACGGGAGAAAGCGAACGTATCAGCAAGCGCATACAGGAAGCGGATTTCCAGAAAACGCCGGAGCAGCAAGCCGCACAGGACGCGGCGCAGCTTCAAGGGGCGGCTTCCCCGTCCTCTCCCTTGTCCCATGCGCCGGGAACTGCCCCAAAGCAGGACACGGCAGCCGCCGAGCGCGTCATGGAGCGTATCGACGCAGCCCATACCCGCAAGGCAAGCAAAAAAGCGGCAAGGAAAGCACAGGAGGAAGCGGCGGCACAAACGAAGTCGTCCCGCTTGCAGTTTACCGAAGAAGAACTTTCCACCCCGGAACTGGAAAAATACATTGAAAAATCCAACCGGGCAGCCGACCGTCTGGACGCGGCAAAGGCAGCTATCCCGAAGCAGAAAAAACTTATAAAGGAACGCACTTTTGATGAAGCCACCGGAAAGGCAAAGACCCGCTTATGCTTTGAGGAACGGGAAAAGCCCATGCCCGGAAGCAAAGTTCACAGAAACCCGCTGTCCCGCCCCGCGCAGGAAGCGGGTATTTTCGTCCATAACAAGGTACATTCCGTAGAAAAGGACAATTCCGGCGTGGAGGGCGCGCACAAATCCGAAGAACTGGCAGAAAAAGGCGTGAAGTATGGGGCGCGGAAAGTGAAACAGGGCTACCGCAGCCACAAGCTCAAACCCTACCGGAAAGCGGAAAAGGCAGAAAGAGCGGCGGCAAAGGCGAATGTGAATTTCCAGTACCACAAGACGCTGTACGATAACCCGCAGCTTACAAGCAATCCCCTTTCCCGTTTCTGGCAGAAACAGCAGATAAAAAAGCAGTATGCAAAGGCGGCAAGGGCAGGCAGCGCAAAGGGTATCAGAGCCGCAGCGGAGAACACCCGGAAAGCGGCAGCCAAAGCCGCCGAGAAAACAAGGCAGACCGTAGCGTTTGTGGCAAGGCACCCGGCAGGCGTTTGTATCGCCATTGCCGCGCTGCTCCTGATTATCCTTGTCTTTGCGGGGCTGTCGTCCTGTTCGGCTATGTTTTCCGGGACGATAAACGGCGTTGTCGGGACTTCCTACACATCAGAGGACAGCGACCTTGTGGCGGTGGAAAACAGCTATGCCGCTATGGAAAATGAGCTGCAAAGCGAGATAGACAATATCGAGCGCACCCACCCCGGATATGATGAATACCGCTACGACCTTGACACAATCGGGCATAACCCCCATGAATTGGCGTCCTATCTGACCGCCCTTTTGCAGAGCTACACCCTGGAAAGCGCACAGGCAGAAATCGAGCGCATTTTCGGCTTGCAGTACACCCTGACGCTGACCGAGGAAGTGGAAATCCGCTACCGGGAGGAAGAACGTACTGATACATGGACGGACGAGGACGGCAACGAGCATGAGGAAACCTATACGGTTCAAGTGCCGTATGAGTATTATATCCTCAATGTGGAGCTGACGAACAAGCCCATATCCTCACTTGCGGAAGAACTCCTGACCCCGGAGCAGCTTGAAATGTTCCGCGTCTACATGGAAACAAGCGGCAACAAGCCGTTGATTTTCGGCGGCGGTTCCCCGGACACTTCCGCGTCGGAGGATTTAAGCGGCGTACAGTTTGTAAACGGCACACGCCCCGGAAACACCGCCCTTGTAGACCTTGCGAAGCAGCAAGTCGGCAACGTGGGCGGCTATCCCTATTGGAGCTGGTACGGCTTCAATTCCCGTGTTGAATGGTGCGCCTGCTTTGTGAGCTGGTGCTACAGTCAGGCGGGTGTGAGCGAACCGAAATTTGCCGCCTGCCAGTCGCAGGGTGTCCCGTGGTTCCAGTCGCGCGGGCAATGGGGCGCGAGGGGCTATGAGAATATCGCCCCCGGCGACGCTATCTTTTTTGACTGGGATTTAGACGGCAGCGCAGACCATGTAGGCATTGTCATAGGCACAGACGGGAGCCGCGTCTACACCGTGGAGGGCAATTCCGGCGACGCCTGCAAGATAAAAAGCTACGACCTTAATTATCAGTGTATCAAAGGGTACGGGCTGATGAACTGGTAAACCGACCAAAAATGAAAGGAGTTTTGAATTATGGCTATGAACAAGATTGAACGTATCGACCGGGAAATCCAGAAAACCCGCGAGAAAATCACAGAGTACCAGAACAAACTGAAAGGCTTGGAAGCACAGAAAACCGAAGCGGAAAACCTGCAAATCGTACAGCTTGTGCGGGCTATGAAGCTGACCCCGCAGGAGCTTCACGCTATGCTGAAAGACGGCGGTATTCCGGGCATGGAAGCCGCGCAGGATTATGACGACGGACAGGAGGACACGGAACATGAAGAATAAAATCACACGGACACTGACTGCTTTTTGCGCCGCCCTGCTCCTTATGGGCGGCTTTTCCGTTACCGCTTTTGCACAGACCCCGGAGGAAACGCCCGACGCAACCGACGACAGCGGCGTTGTTTATGAAGAACCGCAGGAAGCCGAACCCCTCACACCGGAGGGGAACGCCACCCTTGTAGACGATTTCGGCGGGAACAAGCAGCTTATCACAGTAACGACCAAAGCCGGGAACTATTTTTATATCCTCATTGACCGGGACGACGAGGGGGAAAATACTGTCCATTTCCTCAATCAGGTAGACGACGCAGACCTTTCCGCACTTTTGGAGGACGGGGAAACGGAGGAAACGCCTGCTGTCTGCACCTGTACGGAGAAATGCGAAACCGGAGCCGTAAATATAAACTGCCCCGTATGCTCTGCTGACCGTACCCAGTGTGCGGGCGTGGAAACCGAACCGGAGCCGGAGGAACCGGAAGCCCCGCAGGAGGAAGAAAGCGGCGGCAGCATGGGGCTATTGCTTATCGTCCTTGTGCTTGCCGGAGCAGGCGGCGCGGCGTTCTATTATTTTAAAGTGCTGAAACCGAAGAAAGACGCGGCAAAGGGAAGCGACGACCTCAGCGATTATGACTTTGATGATTACGACGAGGACGAGGAAACCGAGGAAGAACAGCCGGGGAAAGCAGACGACGGGGAGGAAACCGACGAGGAACAGGAGGATAAGGAAGTATGACCCTGTTTACAGGCAGCCCCTATGAAAAAATGATGATACAGAAACCGGCGGGCGGAAAGCGGGATAAATCCCCGCCCGCTTCCTTTTCCCCGCGTTGCGAGGGCTGCCCCTATCGGGGGCAGTCCCCCTGTATTGGGTATTGTATCAGAAAGATAGAAAAAGACAGATAGCCGGAACGCTGACTATGTGGATTTACAATGCTTCATATGCTATAATCTGTAAATGATATAACATTTAGAAAGGGGATTTGAATTGAAAGCAAATATATATACTTCCAGTAATGTGGATTCAATTATTGAAATAGTAATTGACGATTTGGTAAACGACATTAAAATAACTGAAAGCAATTCTTTATATTCTACAATTTTGGAGGTTTATGAAAACTCAAAATCCACAATTTGTATAGTTAAGAAATCTGGATATAGATATATTATTCCTAAATGTAATATTCAATATATACAGGTCATTGAAGAATAATAAGAAAGATTTTTGCATTTATATCCATACTATTCAACATGGTTACAATCAAGGGCAATCGAGAAATCGGTTGCTCTTTTCTTTTATCCGAAAGGAGGACTTTTATTGACTTCACATATCTTAGTAATCGCTGAAAAGCCCAGTGTGGCGCAGTCTATCGCCGCTGTCCTTGGCGCAAGGGAGAAAAAGGACGGCTTTATCGAGGGGAACGGCTATCTTGTTTCCTGGTGTGTCGGACACCTCATCGGGCTTGCGGAAGCTGCCGCCTATGGGGAACAGTACAAGAAATGGAGCTATGACAGCTTACCCATTCTGCCGCAGGAATGGAAATACACTGTTGCCGCCGACAAGAAAGTGCAGTTTGACACCCTCAAAGACCTTATGCACCGGGACGACGTTTCCGAGGTCGTCAACGCCTGCGACGCAGGGCGCGAGGGGGAATTGATTTTCCGCTTTGTCTACAACACCGCAGGCTGCGAAAAGCCCATGCGCCGCCTTTGGATTTCCTCAATGGAGGACGAAGCTATTCGGGACGGCTTCTCCCACTTGAAGGACGGGCGGGACTATGACCCTCTTTTTGCTTCTGCCCTTTGCAGGGCAAAGGCTGACTGGATTATCGGTATCAACGCCACCCGCCTTTTCTCCTGCCTTTACAACCACACCTTGAATGTGGGGCGCGTCCAGACCCCGACCTTAAAAATGCTTGTTGACCGGGACGCTGCCATTACCACCTTCAAGAAAGAAAAATACTATCATGTGCGGCTCATGCTTTCCGGCGCGGAAGCCGTAAGCGAACGGCTCCCTGCCGCTGATGAAGCGCGGGAACTGAAAACAGTCTGCGAAGCGTCGCAAGCCGTGTGTATTTCTGTCGTGAAAGAGCAGAAAACCGCAGCCCCGCCGAAGCTCTTTGACCTCACTTCCTTACAGCGGGAAGCGAACCGGATTTTCGGCTATACCGCAAAGCAGACCCTTGACCTTGCACAAACCCTCTATGAAAAGCGGCTCCTTACTTATCCGAGAACGGACAGCGCGTTTCTGACCGACGATATGGGCGATACGGCGGCGGGTATCCTTGCAATGCTATGCGGGAAGCTCCCATTTATGGAGGGCGTTGCCCTCACGCCGGAAGTTTCCCGGCTTTTAAACAGCAAAAAGGTGTCCGACCACCACGCAATCATTCCCACTATGGAGCTTGCAAAGACTGACCTTTCCGGGCTGCCGGAAACGGAACGGAATATCCTTACCCTTGCCGGAGCAAGGCTTCTCATGGCTGCCGCCGAACCGCACACCTTTGAAGCGGTCACGGCGGTTTTTGAATGTGCCGGACAGATCTTTACCGCAAAGGCAAGGACGGTACTTTCCGACGGGTGGAAAGGCTTGGAACGCCGCTACCGGGCGACCCTCAAAACAAAACCTGACCCGGAGGACAGCGAGGAAAACGGGCTTCTCCCCGGTACGCTCTCCTTTAGCGAGGGGCAGATTTTTGACCGCCCCACGGCAAAAGTAACGGAGCATGACACCACACCGCCGAAGCCACATAACGAAGCGTCCCTGCTCTCCGCTATGGAACGCGCCGGGAATGAGGAAACCGACCCGGACGCGGAACGCCGGGGGCTTGGAACGCCTGCGACCCGCGCCGCCGTTATTGAGAAATTAGTCAAGGGCGGTTTTGTGGAGCGCAGGGGAAAACAGCTTATCCCCACAAAAGACGGTATCAACCTTGTATGCGTCCTGCCGGAAGCCCTCACTTCCCCGAAGCTGACCGCCGAATGGGAAAACAACCTGACCCAGATAGCAAAGGGAAAAGCAGACCCGGACGCATTTATGGGCGGTATCGAGGAAATGGCAAAGGGGCTTGTGAAATCCTATCCATTCCTTTCCGACGAGAAAAAAGACCTGTTCAAGCCGGAACGTGCCGAGCTTGGCAAATGCCCCCGCTGCGGCTCCCCGGTCTATGAGGGAAAGAAAAATTATTACTGTTCTAACAAAGAGTGCAGCTTTACCATGTGGAAGAACGACCGTTTCTTTGAGGAAAGGAACGTGGGTTTCTCCCCGAAAATCGCCGCCGCGCTCCTAAAGGACGGCAAGGCAGCCGTGAAGAAGCTCTATTCCCCGAAAACAGGCAAGACCTATGAAGGAACCGTCCTTTTGGCAGATACGGGCGGGAAGTACGTCAATTACCGGGTGGAGCTTCCGAAGAAACGAAAGTAACGCAGCAAGCATAGGAAAGGGGTACCCCTTTCCTATGCTTGCTAAGAAACTTTCTCCCTTTACCCCTACTACGGAAGAAACCTTGATTTTGCCAAACTTACGCAAAAGAAAAACGCTGCAATCTGCAAAGATTACAACGCTTCCTAAAATCCATATTCAATTTTGCGGGACATTCTCATTCGTCCTCTTTTTCGACTTCCGCTATCTCTTTTGCGGTGGCTGTTACAATCCGAATCCCCATATCGCTTATGCCGTCGAGCAGCGCGTCAAGCTGCCGCCGCTGCGTGTTCTTTTCGGCAGGCTTATCTGAAAGAAATTGGTCTACGGATATATTGTAACGGAGCATAAGCTCAAAGAAAATCTGCAAACTGGGGTGTTGCCCGTTGTTCTCTATATTCGCAAGGTAGCGGGGAGAAATAAACATTTCGTCGCATACTTTCTTACGGCTCTCTTTTCTGTCCGTTCGCGCTGCCTTTATTGCTGCTCCAAAAGCCTTGAAATCATATTTTGGTACTGGTCTTTTAGCCATATTCATTCACCCAGTTACATTTTACTGTTCCTCTTTTCTGTTGGATATGCTTACACAATTCCTATTATGAACTTAAATACTTCTCAATATTCACAGACTGTTTATTGCTTTTGTTCGGCTCTCCGCATATAATATAGATTGATAGATTATGTGAAAGGACGGTTTAAGTTATGGAATATATGTCATGCCCCGAAGCAGCCCGGAAATGGGGAATTTCAGAAAGACGGGTACAAAAGCTATGCGAAGAAAACCGCATATCCGGTGTTTCAAAAATTGGCTATATGTGGCTGATACCAAAGGAAGCCGAAAAGCCCGCTGACGCAAGGAGAAAGGAGTTTAAGCATGAATAATCTATTACTACTGGAAGATGATATTAGCTTAATCGACGGTTTACAATACTCTTTAAATAAAAACGGATTTCATGTTGATATTGCCCGTACTGTTGAAGAAGCAAAAAATTCTTTAACGGATATAAATAAGTACGATTTACTCATTCTTGACGTGACGCTTCCAGACGGAACGGGATTTGATGTCTGCGAAAAGGTTAGAAAGCAAAATACACAAATCCCGATTATCTTCCTCACCGCGTCCGATGAAGAAGTCAATGTAATCCGGGGCTTGGATTGTGGCGGGGACGATTATGTTACGAAACCTTTTAAATTAGGAGAACTATGCTCCCGTATTCGTGCTTTGCTGCGTCGTGCAGGAGTATCTTCACAAGATAAAACAAACATTCTGAAATGTGGCGATATATCTATTGACCTACTGGCAAGCCGTGTATTATTGAATGGCAGAATATTAGAATTAACAAATGCGGAATACCGCCTGCTCTGTCTGTTAGTACGCAATGCAAACCGTGTTGTTTCAAGAGATATTATTCTAAATGATTTGTGGGACGGGACAGGAAATTTTGTTGACGATAATACTTTGTCCGTTTATATCCGTCGGCTCCGTGAAAAAGTCGAAATCGACGCTTCACACCCGCAGCATTTAATCACTGTTCGCGGATTTGGCTATCAATGGAAAGAGGTGGAAGCATGAGTATATTCCGTGACAGGCAAGTTAAATTTTTTTCAATTTTTATCGTGCTATATATTGCTCTGATTTTTTGCGTGGGCGCGTGGTTTTGTCAAGCTCAAATAACTGCTTCAAAATCTATGTATCTGGAACACAATAGGGCTATTATATCTGCTTTATTGGAACAAGGAATATCAAAAGAAATAATTGCTAATGCGATTTTTTCCACAGATACAAGTGTGGCCGGAATAGAATTATCAAATTATTTGGGAATTACCTCATATACAATAGGAAGTACGCTTCCTCATTTTTCTCAATTTCAAAATCAGTTTTGGCTTATGTTTTTTGGAAGCTGCACTTGCATGATAATAGTTTTGTTAATTGGAATTATTTCTTTCCTGCGGATTAGGAATAAGTTATATCAGCGGGCAGAAAAAATCATAGACAACTACATTAACAATGACTATTCTTGCCATTTGCCACAAGACAGCGAAGGGGAAATTTTTCATTTATTTGCTTCTGTTGAGCAGCTTGCTACTATGCTTCAAGCCAAAAACGAAACCGAACATAAGACAAAGGAATTTCTGAAAAGCACAATTTCAGATATTTCACATCAGTTAAAAACGCCGTTGGCAGCTTTGATGATGTATCAGGAAATCATAGAATCCGAGCCGGATAATACTAATACAGTAAAAGAGTTTTCACAAAAAATCGGAATTGCTTTAAAACGAATGGAACAGCTCATTTTATCTATGCTTAAAATTACACGTTTAGACACGGGGAATATTCTTTTTGATAAACGTGCCTGTTCCGTACAAGAACTGATTAAAAATGCTATTAGTGAACTTACTACAAGGGCTACACAGGAGAAAAAGCAACTTATTGTACAAGGCACCCCTAATCAAACTGTAATTTGCGATATGGATTGGACAAGCGAAGCGATTGGAAATCTTGTAAAAAATGCGTTAGACCACACAGAAGCAGGAGGAGTAATAGAGATTACTTGGGAAAGTACGCCAACTATGTTAAGGATTTTAGTTTACGATAATGGAAGCGGTATCGCACCGGAAGATATACACCATATTTTCAAACGCTTTTACCGCAGCAAATATTCTCTTAATACTCCAGGAATTGGATTAGGATTACCTCTTGCAAAATCTATTATAGAAGGACAAGGTGGGCTTATTTCTGTTCAAAGTGTTTTACATGAGGGAACCACCTTTTCCGTTTCTTTCCTTACGAAATCGTAAGGTTAAATTCACCGGGTTGTAAGCTGCCTCTGCTATCCTTTGAGAAAAGGAGGTTATCAATATTATGGAGATTTTAAGAGTTGAAAATTTGTGTAAAACTTATGGAAAAGGCGAAGCAGAAGTTCAAGCCTTGAAGAATGTGTCCTTTTCCCTTGAAAAAGGGGAATTTGCTGCTGTTATAGGCGAATCTGGTTCTGGAAAAAGTACCTTGCTTAACTGTATCGGTGCCTTAGATACACCGACTTCTGGTTCCATTTTTATCGACGGACAAAACCTGTTTTCCATGAAAGAAGAAAAACGAACAATTTACAGACGACGAAATATCGGTTTTATCTTCCAGTCTTTTCAGCTTGTATCTGAGTTGAATGTAGAGCAGAATATTGTGTTCCCGCTGTTGCTGGACTACCGAGAGCCAGACCAGAAAAGGGTAAATGAAATTCTTGATTTGCTTGGACTGACCGAACGCCGCAAGCATTTACCGAGCCAGTTATCCGGAGGACAGCAGCAACGAGTAGCTATTGGAAGGGCATTGATAACACAGCCAAAACTAATTTTAGCAGATGAACCGACAGGAAACCTAGACAGCAAAAATAGCCAGGACGTTATGGATATGCTGACAACGGCTTCTCGGCATTATCAGCAGACGATTTTAATTATTACACATAATAAGAATTTAACAGCTTCCGTAGATAGAGTATTTCAAGTAAGTGACGGTGTTCTTACAGATTTAGGAGGGATTGCAAATGAAACATTATCTTGAACTTGTCCCTATCTCTGCGAGAGTACATCGGAAACAGAATAGAATGTCTATTTTTTGCATTATTTTAGCTGTATTTTTGGTAACAACAATTTTTGGAATGGCTGATATGTTTATTCGTAGCCAAATATTGCAGGCTCAAATAGACGGAGGTAATTTTCATATTGGCATTAAAGATATTACTGACGAGGAAGCAACACTAATTTCAAGGCGTCCAGATATACAAGCTGCTGCCCGCTATGGTGTTTTGAATTTCAGAGGTGATGAAGGTTATACTTTTGAAGGAAAGAATGCTGTAATCGTTGGTTGTGATGAAGAATACATGACAAAACTAATGGTAGATATTATTGAGGAAGGCAATTTTCCCCAGAATAATCAACAGGTTATGATTACACTTAACGCAAAAGAATATTTAGGGTTGCAAATTGGAGATACGGTGGCAATAAATACACCAGACGGTACCGAACTTCACTATGAAATTTCCGGTTTTTGTAATGACGCTTCAAAAACAATGAGTGAAGATTCGTATGGTTTTTTTATGACAACTTCTGCTTTTCGAGAAATTTATCCTACTGAAATGAGTGATGAATTAGCAGACTATAACAGTATATTATGTGTTCAATTTTCAGACTTAAAGAATATACAAAATACAATCAATAATTTAAAAGAGAAATGTCATCTTTCTGATGAACAAGTTTCTGAAAATACAAAATTACTTGGTTTATTGGGACAAAGTTCTAATTCTTTTATGGTTCAGATTTATATGTCGGCGATTATCTTATTTTTATTAGTTATGTTCGCAGGTATAATTATGATAGCAAGCAGCCTAAATAGTAATGTAATGCAACGAACTGAATTTTTTGGACTAATACGCTGTATTGGTGCAACACCAAAGCAGGTAATGAAATTGGTAAACAAAGAAGCTCTTAGTTGGTGTCGTTTTGCTATCCCAGTTGGTGTCGCAATGGGTATTGTTGTCGTATGGGTTTTATGTGCTGTTTTGCGTGTGCTTAGTCCAGAATATTTTGGAGCTATTCCTACTTTTAGTTTTAGTCTACCCAGTATTGTGGCCGGAATTGTAATAGGTTTATTGACAGTTTTGCTTGCAGCTCATTCTCCTGCCAAAAAAGCTGCAAAAGTTTCACCGCTGATGGCTGTTTCCGGAAACGCCTTTAATCTGCGTCCAGTCCGAAAAGCTGTAAATACAAAAATATTTAAAGTGGAAACGTCACTTGGCATTTATCATGCAATATCAAGCAAGAAAAACTTTATTTTAATGGTACTTTCTTTTTCTATAAGTATCGTTCTTTTTTTGTCGTTCGTGGTTGCAATAGCTTTTACAAATCATACTTTAACACCATTACGCCCTTGGACTGCCGACATATCAATTATAAGTCCTCAAAATACTTGTTCTATTGATAATTCAATACTTGAAAAATTAGAAAAAAATCCGATAGTCAACGCTGCTTATGGTCGAATGTTTTCTTATGATGTACCGACAACAGTAAATGATGATAGCGTTACATTAGATATAATCTCATACGAACAAAAACAATTTGATTGGGCGAAAGATTACTTGTTGCAAGGTTCTATCAAAGTTGTGCAAAATGAAGTCAATACCGGGCTAATTGTATATAGTCCAGAGAATAATATTGAGGTAGGAGATACAGTAAATTGCAGGATTGGGGAAAAATCTACAGAAATCCAAATTGTCGGAATATTATCTGATTGTCCATTTAATACAACGAGTAATGGTATTCTGATTTGTTCTGAAAATACATTTCAAAAAATAACAGGGCAAAATGAGTACACAGTAATTGATATACAGCTAGATAAAAATGCAACTGATACAGATGTTAATGCCCTTCATCAAATGATAGGAAATGATTTCACATTTTCCGATGAACGTATGGGAAATGAAAGCACAAGGGGAATTTATTATTGTATGTGCTTATTCCTTTATGGATTTTTAGTGGTAGTTGTTTTGATTACTATATTTAACATTATAAATAGCATTGCATTGAGTGTTGCAGCAAGAACAAAGCAATATGGAGCATTTCGGGCTATTGGGGTAAGCACAAAACAACTTGCCAAAATGGTAATAGCAGAAGCAGCGACTTATACGGTTATGGGAACCGTAGTAGGAAGCATTTTCGGGCTGGCTTTTCATAAGCTCTTATTTGGAATGATGATAACCTATAATTGGGGTGATACATGGAATATTCCCTGGAATGAACTGGGAATTATTGCTGCGATTATGTTTTTTTCAATTATAGTTGCAGTATATAGACCAGTTAAAAGACTTCGTAAAATGTCTATTGTAGAAAATATTAGCGCACAATAATCTTTCATAATCTCTTGAGAGGGCAGCTTCAAAAACTGTCCTCTCTTTTTCTACCTTACAAATCCGTAAGCTAAAATTCATCTTAAAGTAAGCTGACATTGATAGAATAAAGCAAAACAAAATATTTGTTCATTATCTGCCGGACGACGGCAAAAGAAAAAAGCCGTCGCACAGCAGACATATTTTCGCGTGCATTTCTAAATCCGGCGGCTTTGATTTTCAGAGCCGCCGTTTCTTTTTGTCTATCATAAACCTACGACGACCCTTAGCCATGTAGAAATGGCGGCTTTAGGAGGTAGCCGCCATGTTGCATAGAGCGTATCGACAAAATTCCACAAACTTCTACACATCAAAAAAAGCCCGGTCACCGCCGGGGAATATTCCACCCTTAAATATGAACTTTCAAATCATCTAAATACTTTTAATATTTCCTTTGCGCCTGTCTGCGCCTTGCAGACAGGCGTATTTTGTTGGGTGCTTTAGCTTAACAAAACCCCTAGTTCTACTAGGGGTAAATAAAATACTTTAGTATATTTTTTTTGAATGATAATTACTATGGATTTACTAATTATCAAATGAAGGATAGATATGCAATATTAAATTAACATACTGTATTCTCAATTATAGTACCTGTTTACAGGTTGCAGTGCAAATAAATGCGATGATATTTTTCGATGCCCCTTTTAGGGGTTGGCACGTAATACCCCTTCTAGGGGTTGATCAAACCACTAGTTTACTAGTGGTTTTGATTTGCTCAAAAATTTTTACAAAAAATTTTTGAAAACGTTCGGCGTTTTTCAAAAACGCCAGTATTACCCCGCGAAAAGGGGGACACCACCAACCTTTCATTCGAGAAAGGAGGTGAGAATGTGGAACCTAATCGCAGGGAATTTCAGAAACAATGTGCTTTTCAAAGATACTGTAACACGGTATTGCACAATGAAGCGTGTGACGCTCATAAGGAGCTTCATAAGCACAAGGAAAAGGAAGTAACCTTTTCCGACATGACCTTAGAAGAAGCGCGGCAGCTTCATTCCTTTGACGAGTATTTCAAAAAGGAAGATAGCGAACCGAGCTACGAAAGGGGCGGGAAGAAAATCACACCAAAACTGCTTCTTGAAGCAATCCGTACTTTGCCGGAAGAAAAGCGCAAGGCTGTACTGCTGTACTACTTTGAGGGAATGAACGATACCGAGATTGCAAAGTTGTTCAATACGTCAAGAAGCACAATACAGTATCGCCGGACAAGCTCTTTTGAGCTGTTAAGAAAATATCTGGAGGAAAATGCTGATGAATGGGACGAATGGTAATCAGTCCGGTTTTACGGATAAAGCCCTTGTACCCTATCCTGTCATTCTGGCAGCGACGAAGGGCGACCCGGACGCTATGAAAATGGTCTTGCAGCATTTCAGCGGCTACATAGCCCGCCTTTCCATGCGGAAGCTGTACGACGAGCGCGGAAACGTCTATTTTGGCGTGGACGAGGATATTCGCGAACGGCTGCAAGCAAAACTGATGTTGGCTGTTCTGGCTTTTAAAGCCGAATAACTGCAAATCAGCAGCGGAACGCTTTACTCCCCCTTTTCCGTTCCATAGCTGACGCAGCATAGCCACTTCCGGCACCTTGACAAAGAAAGCGGCGCAAGATAACGGCGGCGCAGCATAGGGCAAATCGGATACATTCGATATATGGGGAGCCGTTGGGCTGATACGCGACGACGAAAGGAGGGACAAACCGAGCGGGAAATATCAGCGTTCCAAAGCAGACGTAGCAACTCTGCCGCCATAATCCATATATCGGTACAATGATACTCCTTTACCGCCGTAGTCCGAGCGTTCAAAGCGTCGCAGGCAACGGGTAGAGCTTCGGCAGACCGCCGGAGGGGTGAAAGTCCCGTGGAGCTATGCTAACAGCCGTCCGGTAAGCCCCCTTTGTATGTTGTAATAGTGGACTTGCCACTATTCATATAGTGTATTAGCCAGTCTTGGAAAGGGGGCTAATCATGGCAAATACGGATAAAAACCAGATACTTTGCAGGAGTGTTTTCAAAAGCGGCGAAAGCACGACTTCAAAAGCTCAATTCACAAAAAAGTGGGTTGAAATGATAAATAGAATAGAAAAAAATAAGGCGGTTCGCCTTACGAAATAACAATGACAAGCTGTTTTCTGCATGGTATAATTTATGTAGAAAGCAGCTTGTTCCTATCTCTAAGGAGATATGAATATGAAAGTAGCTATCTATTGCCGCTTATCCGAAGAAGATAGAAACAAGCAGTTTGAAACTGACGACAGCAACAGCATTCAGAACCAAAAGGCCATGCTGCTGCAATATGCTATGGAACAGGGGTGGGAACTTTACAACATTTACAGCGACGACGACTATACCGGCTCTGACAGACGGCGACCGGAATTTAACCGCCTGCTGAAAGACGCGGAGCAACACAGATTTGATATTATCCTCTGTAAGACACAATCACGGTTTACCCGCGAACTTGAATTAGTGGAAAAGTACATTCACGGTTTATTCCCGATATGGGGTATTCGTTTTATCAGTATTGTTGACAATGCAGATACCGCAAACAAGGGAAATAAAAAGTCCAGGCAGATTAACGGGCTTGTCAATGAATGGTACTTGGAGGATATGTCTGAAAATATCCGCAGCGTCTTGACGAACAGACGGAAAAACGGTTTTCATATCGGTGCATTTGCCCTTTATGGGTATAAGAAAGACCCAGACCAGAAAGGGCATTTGATAATCGACGAAGAAGCCGCAGCCGTTGTCCGTGAAGTTTTTACCTTATTTTCACAAGGTTACGGAAAAACTGCAATCGCCCGTATGCTCAATGACAGGGGCATACCAAATCCAACAGAATATAAGCGTCTACACGGCTTGCGTTATCAACAGCCGAAAACGAAAAACAGTACCCTCTGGAAATACTTTGCTATTTCCGATATGCTGATAAATGAAATCTATATCGGCAATATGGTACAGGGCAAGTATGGGAGCATTTCTTATAAGACAAAGCAGAACAAGCCCCGTCCAAAAAGTGAGTGGTATATCGTTGAGGGAACGCATGAGCCGATTATTGACCGGGAGCTATGGGATAAGGTGCAGGCGTTAATCGCACAGAGGGCAAAGCCCTTTGATGTGGGGACAATCGGTTTATTCGCAAGAAAAGCCCGTTGTGCAAACTGCGGTTATACTATGCGTTCTTCTAAGAATCACAATAAGCACTATCTACAATGCTCTAACCGCCATGTGGCAAAGGACGCTTGTATCGGTTCCTTTATCTCTGTTGATAAACTGGAAAGAATGGTTATCGACGAGATTAACAAACTGGCAGCCGAGTATCTTGATAAGGACGAGTTAGAACAGAACATAGAATTTTGTGATAACTTGCAGGGACAGAAAAAACGTCTGCTCTCTGATATAGCCGTCTATGAGAAAAAGGTTGCAGAGTTTTCCAAAGGTATCCGGGAACTTTACATGGATAAGGTCAAGGGCTTAATATCTGAAAGCGATTATGTGGAAATGTCAAAGGACTTTACTACGGAGCGCGACCGACTGGAACGTGTAATTGCTGACGGAGAAAAGCAGTTAGCCGAAATCGAGGAAAAAATTGCGGTGGGCGATAACCGCCGTCAAATTATCGAACAATATTCCAACCTGGAACACCTTACCCGCGAAATCGTGGAAATACTGATTGACTATATATCTGTCGGCAAGCGTATTCCGGGAACAAGGGACGTTCCGATTGAAATTCACTGGAACTTTTAATCAAAAGTTGTTCTTATATGATTGCACCATCTGCTGCCATATCCTCATACAAATCTGTGATGGGATCGCCTTTGGACTGGAATGCAGCTGCAGAGAAGGGCACACCAGCGGCAGAGCAGGGATATACCCCAAAGCCGTGGTTCACATAGTATGCCTCCAGACCGCCTTCGATAATCTGGTCTTTGGTCAGACCCTGCATAAGCTGGCGGACGATGGTGCCCATGATTTCTGCATGCCCCAATTCTTCTGTGGCAATGTCATTGAGTGTGGCTTTGGCTTCCGGTGTTACCATGGAATAGCGCTGGCTCAAATACCGATGGGCAGCGCCCCATTCCCCATCGCAACCGCCATACTGCTCAATCATGATTTTTGCCATGCGGGCATCGGGGCGGGTGATTTTTACAGGAAACTGTAGTTTCTTTTCATAAATCCACATTTACATGCACTCCTTTCCAGCCATAGAGGGGTTTGCTGTTGTCTGCCAAGGCCATGGATCGTTTTTCCACTGCCAGTTTTCTGTATCAGCGGCATAGCTGCGGAAGGAGCACAGAGGACCATAAGCCGCTTCAAATTTCATCCGCAGGGTGTCTGCGGCTTCGATGGTCTGGTTATAGGCGTTGATGGCTTCTGTTTCTGTGGGATGGGTGTTCAGATACAAACCTAAATCCACAGCCAGAAAATCCAATTCCATGAGTTTTTGGAGCATCATTTCGCGTTCCATGAGGTGACCTCCTTTGCATTGCGTTTGATATGGCTGCCCTGGACATAGGGCATGGAAAGATCAGAAAAAGCGGTGCCGCAAATCAAACTTTGTTCGGCAGAAGATGGTGTCTGGTAGGGCTGACTAGGAACAAAAGCTTGTGCCAGACCGACTTTTTTGATGACACATGCGTTGCAGTCCATAGTGGTTTCTGTTTCGCAGGTGTCCGGCAGGAAATTCGATGCGATCTCTTTCATGGAGATGCCTCCTTATGTTATTCTCTTGTATCCTATGGAGGGGAAAAGCTGTCGGTGCAAGAAAAAAACAGAATAGCCGAAATTCTGAAAAAAGGATTTCGGCTATCTTTACTAAGTTTTATGGACGGAACAGAAGGAAATACAGGTCATTTACATTGGTGCCTGTGGGACCAGTGAAAATCAGGCTGTCTACGGCTTTCAAAGCATGATAAGCATCATTTTCTGCCAGAACAGCATCAACGGAAAGCCCTGCTTGCCGCAAAGCTGCCATGGTGCTGCCATCAACCATACCACCTGCTGCGTCTGTAGGACCATCGGTGCCATCAGAACCTACAGCAGCCACAAGGGCGTTTTTCATACCTTCCAGATAGGGAGCAGCAGCAAGTGCCAGTTCCTGATTTCTGCCGCCTTTGCCTTTGCCAGTCAGATGCACCACTGTTTCGCCGCCGCAAAGGATGGCACAGGGACCTTTCACAAGACCTTTGCCTTTTTCCAGAGTTTTTGCCATGGAGCCCAAGAAACGACCAGCTTCTCTGGCTTCGCAGTCCAGCATGGTGGAAAGGGTCAGTGGGGTATATCCCAGTTTTTCCGCTGCTTTTGCGGCAAAGGTGCAAAGCTGGGATACACTGCCTGTGATCTGCATTTCGCAGTTGGTGATTTTTTTAGGGGTTTCTTCCTGTAATTGTTTTAAAACGGCAGGAGGGAAATCCAGATGGTATTTTTCCACCACTGCCATGGCATCGGCACAGGTGGAGGTGTCTGCGGTGGCAGGACCGGAAGCAATGGCATCGGGATAATCTCCCAGAATATCACTGAGGGCAATGGCAATGATGGAAGCGGGCGCACAAAGTTTTGCAAAGCGTCCGCCTTTTACAGCGGAAAGATGCTTGCGGATGGTATTGATTTCTGTGATTTCCGCGCCGCATGCCAAAAGCTGATTTGTTACATTCTGCATATCTGCCAGTGTCAGAGAACCAGCGGGCTTTTCAAATAATGCAGAGCCACCACCGGAAATCAAAAAGATGATGGTATCTTTTTCTGTGAGGTTTTCCACAGCAGCAAGGATTTTCTCTGTTCCGGCAATGGAGTTTTCATCTACCAAAGGATGTCCGCCTTCGGCGATGACAAAACCGGGGATTTCTCCTTGACTATGGTCATATTTGGTCAGCACAACACCACGGTCGATGGTATTTCCTAATAAATCAGAAGCAGCTTTTGCCATGGTCCAAGCGGCTTTGCCAATGGAAATGACGATGCATTTTCCGGGAAAGGTACGTCCTTCCAAAGCACGCTGTACAGCGGCATGGGGCTGTACTTGTTTCAATGTATCATCAATGATGGTCTGGGCGTGTTCACGCAGAATGTTCATAAAGATTCCTCCCCTGTATATGATTGATGCCAGTATAACATGGCGGGGGTTTTCCTACAACAAAAAAGCCAAAAATCTCTTAGCAAGAGATCCTCGGCTTTTATTTTTATTTCTGTTCCGGCAGTATGCGGTCAAAGAGAATGTAATACTGCAGTTGGATGAGGGTATCCAACTGTTCCTGAACATCCTCAGGCAATTCCTGCACATAATTGCCCTGAGCGTCTACATGGTACATATCAGAAAGGACAGGGTATTCTTTCCGCATGTCATTAAGCATGTCATAAAGAGGTGAAAGTCCCTCCATGCCAGCCAGCTCTGTGGTCAATGCCCCCAGATAGAAGGAGCTGATGAGATTGTTTTCCGGCAATGCGGCTGCATCGACGTTTTCTGCAAAACCGCACTGCTGTGCAGCGCTGTCGTTTGCCCAGATGACAAAAGGTGTTTCGTAAACGGCAGTCTGTTCTTCTGGTGTGCCGTTGGCATCTTTGGGATAATCCAGCAGGTCGAAGAATTCCATACCGTTGGAGAAGCCGGGCAGATGGTCACCGAAGTATACCAGAATGATGGGTTCTTCGCTGTTTTCCGCATATTCCACCAGTCGTCCCAATTCTTCGTCTGCATCGGTCATGCCGTAGAAATACTGGGTCAATAGATCAGTTTCTGTTTCTGTCAATTCCACGTCTGTGGAGAAATTCTGTGCCAATGTTCCATATTTTTTTTCGTAAGGACCGTGGTTCTGAATGGTGACAGTAAAGGAGAACAAAGGCGCATCGGATGAGGAGATATGCTCATCCATTACAGAAAGAATTTTATCCATGGTGGCTTCTTCGTTTACATAGCCGCCGATGCCTTGGGTTGCCAGATCGAAGGAATCTTCCAGGAAATAGCAGGTTTCAAAGCCTAAATCCGGGTATACGTTCTGGCGGTTATAGAACCATGCGTAACCAGGATGAATGGAAGTGGTTTCATAACCAATCTGTGACAGCCGATAAGGCAGTGCGTCGATTTCATGATGGATAAAGTTATAAGAAGGCAGTGCCGTATCCAGAAAACGAGTAGGCAGCCCTGTGAGCACATCATATTCTGTATTGGATGTACCGCCACCGAAGTTGGCAACGGCAATATGACCGCTGACAGCGTTTTCTTTGGCGCAGAGTTCTTTGAAGTTTGCCATGGGGTCTGTGTAGCCTTCAAAGCTGATATGTTTGTTTTCACTCAAATCGGAGTATGCCTCGCCCATGATCATGATGATGTTGGGCGATGTTTCCACTGTGGTGGTGATGGGGGCGCTCATGAAATCATCACAAGATGCTTTATCATAGTCTGCTGGGGCTTCCAATCGCATGATGTTGATCTGATGGAAGAAGGAATAGACCAGACCACGTGTGTTATACTGATTTACCTGGAAATAAGGGTTTTCCACAACGGGATAACCGTCGTACAGATCTTTGTCAGCGTAAATCAATGTGTTCAGACCAAATGCAGCCAGAATGACGCAGACAATGCCAATCAGACGGGCAACCATAGGCGGACGCTGTTTTTCGCTGCGGATGAAGCTGAAAACCAATATGGCAATGGCAGCAATGAAGCCAACAGCAATGAGTGCCAGCATATAGACGGGAAATGTCTTGACGATGGTCAGAGCTTCCTTGACCAGTGTCAGGTCAGTGGGCAGCAGGGGTTCCTGCCGCATGGAAACTTTGATTTTGTCGCTGACGGCAAACAAAATCCATACCACCTGCAACAGCAGGGAGGAAAACAACAGTCGTCCTGTCACAAAATATACCAGAAACACTGCAAGCAGTGCCGGCAGAAAGTTCCACAGAATCATGGTAGGGTGTGTCAGAAGTTCATAGGCAACATGCAGCGGATGCTGGGTAGTGATGAGAAACACCAGACACATTGCCACAATGGCGCTGATCAGAAGCGTCAGAATGGTTTTTTTCCAGGAAAAGGGTGCGTCCTTTTGCTGAAAACAATTGAAAAACACAGGCAAAACCTCCTTATGTTTTATTTTTTCATTTGTGCTTAACAATTCCTTTACAATTTGGGTATTATACGGGATTTTCGGCAAAAAGTAAAGAAATCGAAGGGTTTTCAATGGAATTTTAAGAAAAATACACATTTTTTTCTGTGGGAAATTGTGTATAATAAAAAGGGTTTTGCGGGCAAAATCCCAAAGCATAGCAAAAAAACGACGTAGGTTCCTTTTGCGGTGTAAGACATTTGTAAAAATTTGGACAAATTTCTGACAAAAAAGTGTAAAGAAATGCCCTTCGATTGTCAGAAGCTGTCAAATTTGTTATAATAAATAAATTATGGATGATATGCCATGAAGAAAAGAAAGAGAATTTTGCGGGATTTAGGAGAAATGAAAGATGGGAGAAAACAGAACAGATTATCAGCATAGACGCAGACGCCCTGTGCATCCCCAGTATGAACAGGAGCAGAGAAGGGGCAGCCGGACAGAGCGGCTGCGGGAACAGCGCTATGCGGAAGAAGAGATGCGGATGCAGCAGGAGCAGCGCCGCAGAGTAGGCGCCAGAATGCAGCGCAACCATCAAAAGCAGATGGAAATGCGCCGCAGACGTAAAAGAGGGGAAATCATTCTTTGTGTACTGTTGGTGGTGATCCTTGCGGGGGCTTTTGGGGCAGCCAAACTGTACGCATCTTTGAAGCTTTGGGAAGGCAAGGCGGAAAAATCCGATTTTGTGGCATCTGCGGATGTGTCTACGGAAGCAAAAGACCAATTGCTGAATATTGCTCTGCTGGGAACTGACGGGGACGGTTTCCGAACGGACGTGAATATAGTAGCAAGCTTAAACCTGACCACGAAAGAAGTGCATCTGATTTCCGTGCCAAGAGATACTCGAGTGGTCATGACCGATGATATGATCGCTTATCTGGAGAAAAACGGCAGAACAGTCCCTCAGGCAAACGGTGTATATGGTCAGTGCAAGCTGACAGAAGTACATGCTTATGCAGGTGAAGGCAATCGCAGTACCTTCTCCGTAGCAATGCTGGAAGAAATTCTGGGAATCGACATTGACTATTATGTGAAAGTGGATCTGGATGCTTTTAAGGATATTGTAGACGCCGTTGGCGGCGTGGAATTTGATGTACAGGAACGGCTTTATTACAGCGACCCTGCTCAGGGGCTGTATATTGACCTGTATCCCGGTCCGCAGCTGCTGGATGGGGAAAAGGCAGAAATGCTGGTACGTTTCCGTGAAGGATATGCCCAGAAAGACCTGAAGCGTATCGAAGTGCAGCAGGAATTTTTGAAAGCCTTCATTTCACAGGTTTGCAGCAGCGATAAGATCATGAGCAATCTGGACAGCTACATCAAAATCTTCATGGAAAAAGTAGAGTCTGACATGCCTGTGGCAACAGCCCTGAAATATGCAGGATATATCAAAGAAATCGATCCGGCTGCTATCACAACAGACACCATTCCCGGTGAAGGCGGCGCTTATTTCGATATGGACGAAGAAGGCACCAAAGAATTGGTAGACTACCGGATTTACGGCAAAGAACCACCTGCCTATATGACAGATGACGGCACAGAAACAGATGGATTGACAGACGAAGAAACGACAAACCAGACGAACGGGTGATAAATAGCATGAGAGGAAAACAACGCCGCAGCAGCGGACACAGAAGCAGCAAGCGGGATGGGTCTTATGAAAAGCCGCAGAAGAAAAGAAAGCCCTTTCGACCCATACGTACATTTTTCAAAATTGTGGTATCCATTGTTATGGCATTTTTGATACTATCAGGCGGCGCAGCCTTCGCTTATTACAAAGTGACGGGCGAATCTCCCTTTGGCGGATATGTGGGCAGCGGTTCCAATCTGAATCTGCTGGATGCTATGCTGGGACGGGATATCAAGCTGAATGTGGCTGTTTTTGGGACGGATAAAGAAGGAAAGCGTACAGACGTTATGTTCGTGGTCCATTATGAAAGCGCCAACGAAAGTCTGGATCTGCTTTCTCTGCCTCGTGACACGAGGGTATCTGTCTGTGATGAAGTTGCGAAAAACTATGAAGAAACCGGACGGGTATATAATCAGGTAACAAAACTCAATGCCATCCATTCTTACAGCGACGAAGACAACTGCTGCCAGAATACGGTATTGCAGATTGAAGACCTGTTGGGCATCAACATCGACCACTATGTCAAAATTGACTTGGATGCGTTCCGCAAGATTGTAGACACTGTAGGCGGCGTAGAAGTGGACGTGCCCCAGGATATGGACTACGAAGACCCGGCACAGGATTTGTATATCCATCTGGATGCGGGCTTGCAGACCCTCAACGGCGAGCAGGCGGAACAGCTGGTACGTTTCAGAAAGTATCCTACAGGGGACGAAGGACGTATTGAAGTACAGCAGCTGTTCTTGAAAGCGCTGGCGGAAAAAGTGCTCAGCTCTGAAAGCATTTTGAAAAATCTGCCGGAGTATATCTCTATTCTTTATAAGGATGTGCAGACAGACATTTCCCTGACAGATGCGGTGAAATACGCCAACTATATAGGGAAAATCGACATGAATAAAATCAACATGCAGACATTGCCGGGGGCTGGTCAGTATGTAGGCAATGTGTCTTACTTCATCCATGACCCTGACGAAACCTCTCTGCTGGTGGATCAGATCTTCTATCAGGAGCATGTGACAACGCCGGAAGGGCAGACAGCAAGCAGCAGCAAAGGGCTGACCATTGAGGTCTGCAACGGCGGCAATGTGAATGGTCTGGCAAGAAGATTTTCAGACGAACTGGCAGCGGATGGGTATACAGTGACGGAACCTACCACTTATGACGGAAAACAAGTGGAAAAAACACGTATCCAAGTAAAAGAAGCTGGTACAGGCAGCGATCTGGTTTCCTATTTTGCCAATGCGGCAGTGGAAACAGCGCCGGATGAACTGCCTACGGGCGTAGATATTCGTATTATTTTGGGGACAGGAGAAAGCTGAGGCTGAGAAAGGAGCATTCCATGGCAACGGAAGAAATGATGGTAATTGGCATTGCAGGCGGTACAGGCAGCGGGAAAACAACCCTGACCAATCGCTTGAAAGAACGCTTTGGGGATGAAGTGACAGTCATTTATCACGACAACTATTACAAAAGACATGATGAACTGACATATGAAGAGCGTTGTCTGCTCAATTATGACCATCCAGATGCCTTTGATACAGACCTGATGATGGAACATATTCGGGATCTGCGGGCAGGAAAGAGCATTCAGTGTCCTGTTTATGACTTTACGGTGCATAATCGTTCTGACAAAACCGTTGAAATCCATCCCACAAAGGTGCTCATCATCGAAGGGATTCTGATTTTTGAAAATAAGGAACTTCGTGACCTGATGGACATCAAGGTGTTTGTAGATACAGATGCAGACGTGCGTATCCTGCGTCGTATCCTGCGGGATGTAAAAGAAAGAGGCAGAAGTCTGGAATCTGTAGTAGACCAGTATTTGCAGACCGTAAAGCCTATGCATGAACAGTTTGTGGAACCCAGCAAACGGGGCGCTGACATCATCGTGCTGGAAGGCGGACAGAACGTGGTGGCGCTGGACATGATGATTCAGCGGATTTATGGTCATGTTTATGGCACCCATGTGAAATAAGGAGCAGAAGTATGGATTGGAAAGGTAATTTACAGAAGTCTGTCATCTGGGGCATTTTCTTCAGTGCGGCAGTCCAGATCATTGCAGAGAGAGGGCATGTGAATATCATGAAATTCATCGCTTTTGCATTGTTATTTGCGGTGCTGTATTTCCTCTGGCTCACATTGACTGGAAATCGTAAATAAAAAAAGAAAGCCGGAATCCTTGGGATTGTAAGGATTTCGGCTTTTTTGTTTTCAAACGCGTGGCACTTCTGCCCGTTTTTCGCCGCAGATAAGCCCCAGACTGACGCAAAGGCTCTGGTTCACTGCCTCCATGATTTCCGTATCCAGATGACAAACTTTTTCCCGCAGCCGCTGTTTGTCAATGGTGCGGATCTGCTCCAGCAGCACAACGGAGTCTTTGGGCAGGGCGTATTTGGCTGCCGCAAGGGCAATATGTGTGGGCAGTTTTGCCTTGTTCATGCGTGATGTAATGGCTGCGCAAATGACCGTGGGGCTGTATTTATTGCCCATGTCATTCTGTATGATGAGCACAGGGCGCACGCCTCCCTGTTCACTGCCCACAACGGGACTTAAATCCGCATAAAAAATATCTCCTCGTCTGATCGTCATAGAATCACACCCTCCGCCGTTAGAAATCCGTCAGGCAGAACTGCGTCAAAACCATGGTTATGTATTGCGCTGACGTAAGGGAGTATGGCACGCTGGGACAATTTTTATGCAGGAATCCGAAATAAATTTTCGTCAAAATGCGGGTTGTATGTAAAAGTGGTGTAATCCAGACGCAAGCACTCCTTCCCATCAGCATCGTAGAGGGAAAGGCGGACAGGCAGCAGACTTTCGTTGTCTACCCACAGTTTTTCAGAAGCAAGCTGGCTGCCGTTTTCAGGAATGACCGCTTCCAGCACCGTACAGCGGCTTTCATCAATGGCGGCTGTTTCCACGGAAACCCCTTCTGACTGGAGATAGTTTTTTAGGAATTGCCCTAGAAATAATTCATTGCGCCGCTGGGATTCGGGCACTTCCCGTTGAACGGATTCTTTCAGACGGGGATTATACTGGCAGACAGTTTTGCCGTCAAAGACGGTGTAATTACCTTTGGCGGAGTCGGGAGAAAGCATTTCCATACGGTATTCTCCAGTGGATTTGAAATCCTGTTTGGTTTCATAAACAGTTTCTCCTTTGTTGGAATAGATGGTAAGGGTAGCTAGGCAGGAATAGCCTTCCATGTCCGTCAGTTTTTGCTGGATGGCAGCCATGGGTGTGATTTCCTCCTTTTGGCAGCCGCAGGCAAAGCAAAACAGCGCCAGTACATACAATATCAGGCGTTTCATAAAATACCTCCTTTGATTTGGACTTTTCTATCAGTTTATGAAAGGGACAGAAGGCCTATGAGAGTTGGGTTACATAAGATTACAAATTTATTAAGTTTTTTCGTGGGACGAGAAAAAAGCTGGTTTTTGTGGTAAAATCTTTATGTATGCGCAGTTTGGACGGTTACTTTTTGCTTTTTTTCTCCAGAATATGGAACAAAGGTGAAAAGCAGGCGTCCAACCATCAGAATCGAGAGAAAGGGAGTGCGTGGGAAAATGAAAAAAAGATTCTACGGCATCAAGCGGTTGCTGGCTGCTTTTGTGGCAGCAACGCTGACATTTACTGCGGCAGGAGTGACAACGGTATTTGCTGCCCAGACAGTTTATGAAAACAAAACACAGGAAACCATCACCAGAGGGGTGACATATGAAAAGAACAGCCGCATGACAACAGACGGTATTCAGGACATTTATGTGCTGACCATCGACCTGACAGAAAGCACACTGGAACTGAAAGAAGTGGAAAGCAAAACAGAATATGGTCTGAAAGAAACCGTACAGAAAATGCTCACAGACAACGGCGCCATTGCTGGTGTGAACAGTGACTTCTTCGGTATGGCAGGTACATATTCCGCAGGATTTGGTCCTGTTGTACGCGACGGAGAACTGGTTTCTGCAGGGACAAGCATCAACCAGGACAAAAACCAGTATGGTACGTATGTAAAGGATAAAAACGGCAATTCCATCTTCACTTACTTCAAAACAACCGTGAAGTTCTCCAATTCCGCAAAGACCATTGATCTGGCATCCATCAACAAAGTGACCAGCATGGTATTCCCTATACTGTTTAACAGAGAGGCTGCTACAAGCACTGCGGATCTGGACAAACGTTTTGACAATCTGGTGAAATTTGTGGTACAGAACAACACTATTACATACATTTCCCAGAAAGGGGAAACTGTGGAAGTGCCTGAAAATGGCTACCTCATCGTCATGAGCGGCGATTATTACACAAATGCAGCTTCTGTATTCAAAGTAGGCGACCCTGTTACATTACAGGTAAGCTCTACCATCGACTTTGACCAGATCGACACAGCTTTCGGCGGCGGCGGACTGTTGCTGCTGGACGGTCAGGAAGCACCTGCGACTGACATCGTAGCCGCAGGCAGACAGCCCAGAACAGCTTTTGGTGTTTCTCAGGATGGTACCAAAGCCATCATGATGGTTGTTGACGGTCGTGGGGACAGCATTGGCGCAACTCATTCCGAAATGGCAGCCCTCATGAAAGAATACGGCGCTTATGAAGCATTGCATCTGGACGGCGGCGGTTCTTCCACCATGGTGGTGCAGACCGTTGACGACGCGGCACCTCAGCTGCAGAACACACCTTCTGACGGGGCGCAGAGAAAAGTTATTGCTTCCGTAGGTGTATTCCAGACAGCACCCAAAGGCGAAATCAAAGAAATCGGCATCACAACTGTGAACCAGCATACACAGCCCGGCAAAACAGCGGAATTCACGGTTTACGGTCTGGATGAATACAAAAACCGCATTTACATCGCACCGGAAGATGTAACTTTTGAAGTGGTTGGTGTGGAAGGCACATGGGATGGATATCTGTTCCAGCCTACCACCACAGGGGAATACTCCGTTGTGGCAACTTATGGCGACGGTTTGACAGCAGTGGCAAATGCGACTTGCTATCCCACAGCCAGACTGAAAGCGACATATCCTGATGCAAGCATCAAAAACGTAGGCGGCACCACAAACATTTATGTGACCGCTTATGATACAGAAGGCTTCGGCAGAGCAGTTACAAATGACGTAACTTACACCGTAGCAAATCCTGCTATCGGTACCATGAACGGCAACACCTTTACTGCAAAGGCAAAAGGCTCCACTTATGTGAAATGCAGCTGGGCAGGTCAGGACACTTATGTGACCATCACCGTTGGCGGTGCAAGCAAAGTGACAGCGCCTGCAAGCACATCTGCCGCAGATCCTTTGCAGCAGACTGTAACAAAACAGAATGACGGCGCATTCTATCTGAATATCACTGGTGAACTGAAATACACCGGCACTGGCAAGGTAGATGCGACAACATACAACGCACAGAGAAGCCGCGTACGTTCTGCAGCTGACAGCGGCGCAGATGTGACCGTTTACGGCGGTCCTTGTGACATCACCACACCGACCGTACAGGACAGCCTGACATGGAACGGCAGCTACCGCTTCATGAACAGAGATGGCGCTTCCGTGGTACTGCTGGCAGCAAGTCAGGGTATCCGTAAGACAGATCCTTCTCAGTACGGACGTTTCACACAGGATATTGCAGCGGCAGGCAATGACACCATCATTTTTGTCACAGATAAAACACCTTCCGATTATCCTTCCGCAGCAGAAGCAGATTACTTCCGCGCAATTCTGAACAAATATGTGGAAGACGGCAAAACAGTCTTTGTGGTATCCTGCAGCGGCAATGCTTACTGGGCTTCCACAAAGGACGGTGTGCGTTACATCAATCTGCCTGACCTGTGGAGAGCAGACGGCACAGCAAACAGCAATGTATATATGCTGAAATTCCGCATTGCAGATGACGGCGTGACATATCAGCCTGTGAAAGTTTGAAAATCATGAAAAACAGTGGGAAAATAGAAGAAGTTTCTTAAAATTCCCCCATGTTTCTTGTAAAATCAGTAAGAATACGGTAGTATAAGGTGGGTAGATATTCTCTATCCACCTTTCCTTGTGTTTCGGGGAAAGAAAAAGAGAAATCAAAGAAACTTCAGGAGAAACAAAATGACGACTCAGAAAAAAAACAGCGCCGTGAAAGCGGTCAGCTTTATGATGCTTATTACTCTGGTGGGAAAAGTGCTGGGGTTGGTGCGAGATCAGCTTTTGGCAGCCAATTACGGCAACGGCATGGCGGCGGAGGCATTCACCACAGCCAGCTTGATGCCGCGAACCTTTTTTGATGCGGTATTCGCTTCGGCAATATCCGCCAGCTTCATTCCCATATTCAATGAATATCTGAAGAAAAAAGGGAAGAAAGAGGCATTTGCTCTTTCCAATCGTTTCATTACCCTTATGGGATTGGTGACACTGCTCATGACGGTGGTATGCGAGATTTTCTCCAGCCGGTTTGTATGGCTTTTTGCGGCAGGCTATGACAACGAAACGGCAGCACTGGCGGCACAGCTGTCCCATGTGATGTTCCCGACCATTTTCTTTACGGGCATTGCCTTTTCTTTCGTGGGGATTTTGCAGTCTTTGGATGAATTTAACGTGCCGGCGGCTTTGAGTGTGGCTTCTAACGCCGTGATCATCCTGTATTATATTTTCTGGAATGACCGTTTTGGTGTATATGGTCTGGCAGTGGCTTTCCTCATTGGTTGGGCTATGCAGGCCATCATCCAGATTCCTTCCATGATGAAAAAAGGGTATTTCTACCGCCCGGATTTTCGTTTCCGGGATGAAGGCATACGGAAGATTCTGATTCTCATGCTGCCTGTTATGGTAGGCACATGGATTCAGCCCATCAACCTGATTATCAATAACCAGTTTGCTTCCCATCTGGATATGGGGGTAACCACATTACAGTATGCAAACAACTTATATACCATTATTGTTGGGGTATTTGTTCTAGCCATTGCCAATCTGATTTTCCCGAAACTTTCCCGTATGGCAGATGATGCAGAAGGGGACGGCTTTGGACAGACCGTACGAGTGACCCTGCGGTCTATGATGTTTTTCCTGATTCCCATGATGGTTGGGCTCATGGTATTGAGCAAACCACTGGTAAAACTCATTTACGAAAGAGGCAGTTTTGACGCCCTGGGAACAGAAATGACAGGAACGGCTCTGTGCTTCTTTGCGGTGGGCATGATTGGCTATGGTGTGCAGACCATTTTGAGCCGTGTGTTCTACGCAAAGCAGGAAGGAAAAATGCCTCTGGTGGCTGGCATCATTTCCATCGGTGTCAATGCCGCTTTGTGCTGGCTGCTCATGAAGCCCATAGGGCTGGGTGGTCTGGCGCTGGCTTCCGCTGTGTCTTCCACAGTGGCAGCGCTGATTCTGTTTGTGCCGACAGTCAAACAGTATCCGGGGATTCTGGATAAAAAACTGGCGGCGGATTTGTGTAAAATGGCAGTATCCGCTTTGGTGATGCTGTTCTGTGTATATCTGCCTTATCATTTCTTGGCAGCAAGAATGGGCGATGGGCTCATTCCACGGGTGATTCTGGTGGGCGTTCCTACCTGTATTGGTATCGCCATATATATGGTGCTGACTTATGTGCTGCGGGTAGATGAAAGTCGTTTTGCGTTCTCTCTGGTAGGAAAATTCCTCCACCGGGGCGGCGGCAATCCTCCCACAGGGGGCACACCGGAAAAGAAATCCGAAGAAAATACCCAACAACAGAAAGGACGGGAGGGTATGACGGACAAAATCTCTCTTTATATCGAGGACAGCTTCTTCTTCCGCCTGATTCATGGTTTTGTGATCTGGTTCTGGGGCATCTGGTCTCAGAGTTTGACTTACCGGGCTTACCGCAGACTAGGACAGGCTGTGGGCAGAGCTTTCTGGGAAAGCGGTATCTTTACATTCCTGCGTCATAACTGGGACTATTGGATTCGTTCCGCAAGGGGACGGCTGCCCCATCTGCTTCATGGCCCTGCCAAAAGATGCGCTGTGGCAGTGCAGGAAGAAAAAGGCTTCGCGGCTACCATGGTGGCAGAAAGCGCCATCCTGCGGCTGTGTAACCAGAATTTCCTCATCATTTGCATCTGCGCGCTGGCAGTTGCCATTCCCATACTGCCGACTATGCTACAGGCGGTACTGGCGGCAGGCACCTTTGCCTTGTACGTTATTAACGTATGGATGGGACGCATTCGTATGCAGCGGACAGCTCTGGTAGGGGTGCTGGTAGGGCTCTTTGCCCTCTGCGTGGTATATGGGGCGCTGACCAGTTATCACTTCCCTAAAGCTGTGATGGTCATGGGCATTTTTCTGGTATTCCTTTCTGTGTTCTTCGTATGCAGAGACTGCATTGACACAGAAGAAAAACTGAATCTGGTATTGTTTGTTTTGATTGCTACAGGGGTGCTCATTGCCCTGTATGCCATTTTCCAATATGTGGTGGGCGTGGAAATGGACGAAGCATGGGTAGACGCCGAAAGCTTCGACATCACCACACGCGCTTATGCCACATTCAATAACCCCAACGTATTAGGGGAATATCTCATTGTTATCGGCTCTTTGGCGGCAGGGATGATGTGGAAATGCCGCAACTGGGCAGGCAGACTGTTCTACACAGGCTGCTTTGGCATTTTATGTCTGGGTCTGCTGGCTACCAACTCCCGCGGAGCTATGCTGGGGCTCATGTTTGCCGCAGGGCTTTTCGTACTGCTGGCAGAACGGCGGCTCATTCCCATTGGGATTGTAGCGCTGCTGGCAATGCCTTTCATACTGCCAAGTAGTTTGTGGGAACGACTGCTCAGTTCCGTTACCATGAGCGACTCGTCTTCTCAGTATCGTCTGTCCATTTATCAGGCGGGCTTTGACATGATTCGTCATTACTGGGTGACAGGTATCGGCGTGGATGCCTTCAATGAGATTTATCCGTTGTTCTCTTTGGAAGCGGCAAATGCTTACCATGTCCATAATTTATTCTTACAGGAATTCATCGAACTGGGCATTGTGGGCTTCAGTGTATTTTTGGCGTTGGTGCTGCTGTTCTTCCAGAAGATTTACAGCACCATGGCAAGAGCTGCAAGAAGATACCGCTTCATTCTGGCAGCAGTATTCGGCGGCTTTGCAGGTATTTTGTTACAGGGGATGACAGACCATATCTGGTTTGATTACAGCATTGTGCTGCTGTTCTGGTGTGTACTGGGCATCGGTATGGCAGCCGTGAGATTGGGAGAAAAATCATGGAGAAAGAAAAACTGAAAATTTATCATGTATTGACAGACCGCAATATCGGCGGCGCGGGACGGTGGCTTTTGAACTACCTGAAATACTGCAACCGGGAAACATACGATGTACGGGTGGTACTGCCTGCGGACAGCCAGCTTTGCCCTGTGGTGGAAAGTCTGGACATTCCCGTCATCAAAATGGATGCCATGGCAGACAGCTCTTATGACAAAAAGGCACTGGCACCTCTGACAGAACTGTTCCGCAAGGACAAGCCCGATGTGGTGCATACCCATGCCAGCCTGACAGCCAGAATGGCAGCGAAAAAAGCAGGTGTGCCCCGTATCTTCCATACAAAACACTGTATGGAAAACGTCAGCGGAAACACAATGAAAAGACTGGCAAAACGGATGGTGAACCATCGTTACAGTGACAGAGTCATTGCCGTGAGCAAAGCCGTAAGAAAGAGCATGATTGCCGGCGGCACAGACCCGAAACAGATTGTGACTATCTACAATGGCATTGAAATGCTTTCCCCTCTGACACCGGAGGAAAAAAGGGCGGTACTGGCGGAATACGGTGTGCCCGAAGGTCAGAAAGTTGTGGGCATCGTTGCCAGACTGGAAGAAGTGAAAGACCATGATACCTTCCTGCGGGCGGCAGAACGCATCTGCAAAGAACGGCAGGATATCACATTCCTCATTGTGGGCACAGGCAGCCAGATGGAACGGCTGAAGGCGGATGTGAAAATGATGGGGCTGACAGAAAAGATTTTGTTCACAGGCTTTGTTTCCGCTGTGGAACGGCTGGAAGCGGCACTGGATGTGGCTGTTATCACATCTAAAGAAGAAGCCCTGTGCCTTTCCCTTATTGAGTCCATGAGCGCAGGGGTGCCTGCCGTGGGCACAGACAGCGGCGGCGTCAGCGAAGTGGTGCGCCACGGGGAAAACGGCTATCTGGTGGCAGTAGGGGATGACGAGGATCTGGCAAGACGGATTCTGGAAATCCTTTCCGACAGAAGTCTGTATGAAAGCATGAGCAAAAAAGCCATGGCGTGGACAAGAGAAATGTTCACAGCAGAATTGATGGCGGCAAAAATGGAAAAACTGTATGCGGAGGCAAGAAAGTGATGGAAAAGACAAAAAGCAGAAAGATATTCGGTCTGTTCAACGGTCTGGATATTTTGATCATTCTGGTTCTGCTGGCGGCAGTGGCATTCGGTGTGTACTGGGTTGCCGGCGGAAAAAACGGCGGCGGCGCTGCAGCAGAAACCAAAACATACACCTATGTGGTGGAAGGCAGACAGGTTTTGAACGAAACAGCAAACTTCCCTGAAGAAGGGGGCAAGGTCTTTGACAGCACCAGCTCCGCATATCTGGGAACAGTGAAAAGCTGCTGGACAGAACCTTTCCGGGAAGTGAATTTCAATCGTACCACAAACAAGTATGAAATGCTGCCGGTACCCGGCTACTGCAATATTTATGTGGAAATTGAAGGCAGCGGCACAGAAACCGATCAGGACATTACCGTAGAGGGCAATGTGGTAAAGGTCGGCAAGGAACAAAATGTGAAAGGCAAAGGATACGCCTTCAAGGGTTATATTGTAGAAGTAAGGGATGGTGAGTAATGTGGCAAAAAGACGACCCAATATCATAGATTTGCTGATTCTGGTGGTTGTGGTGGCGCTGGTTGCTGTAGGGGTATACAAATTCGGCGTTGTCAACCAGAAGGAATCTGCCGGCGTAACAGCAGAAGCATCCAAAGTGACTTATACAGCCTTTATTGACGATGTGCGTATGGCAACAGTCAATGCCCTGCATGTGGGGGATACCATGTACGACGCAAAAACAAATACTTACATCGGCACCATTACCGATGTGCAGTATGCGCCAAAGATGAAAAACGTCATTGACAACAGCGGCAACACCATTCTGGTGGAATATCCCGAATATTACGGGGTTACTCTGACGCTGGAAGGCAATATCATTGAAAAGGAAGACGGCTACTTCGCAGAAGGCACTGTGGAACTGAAAGCCAATTCCGAAATGGAAGTTTATACGAAATATGCGCAACCCAAGATGAAAGTAACTTCAATTGATATTTGACAGGTGGGACGAATATGAAATATAAAGTATTGATGACGCTGATGGGATTGGATATCGGCGGTGCGGAAACTCATGTAGTGGAACTTTCCAAAGAACTGAAAAAACAGGGCTATGACATCATCGTTGCATCCAATGGTGGTGTTTACGAACAGGAACTGGCGGAAGCGGGGATCCGTCATTACAAAGTGCCCATGAATCAGCGCAATGTAATGAAAATGTTGAAATCTTATATGCTTCTGAAAAAGATCATCCGCAAGGAAAAACCGGACATTGTCCATTCTCATGCCAGAATCCCCGGCTTTATCTGCGGCATGCTGAAAAAGAAACTGAAATTTACATTTGTCACCTCTGCACACTGGGTATTTTACACAGGGATGGGGCTGAAATATCTGACCAACTGGGGTCAGAAAGTGGTTGCTGTCAGTGAGGACATCAAGCAGTATTTGATGGACAACTATCATGTGCGCAGCGAAAATATTTTTGTAACTATCAACGGTATTGACACAGACAAGTTTTCTCCCGAAACAGACAGCACCAAAGTCCGTCAGGAATTCCATCTGACAGGGGAAGAACCCACACTGGTTTATGTGAGCCGTATGGATGAAAGCCGTGCCATGGTGGCAAGACAGCTCATTGAGATTACACCAAAGCTGGCAGAAAAGATTCCCGGTCTGCGTATCATCATCGTAGGCGGCGGCGATGTCTTTGACGAACTGCTGGAAAAGAGCAAAGGTGTCAACAAGAAGCTGGGCAGAGAATGCATCACCATGACTGGCGCAAGAACGGATATCAACGAACTGGTTTCTGTGGCAGACGTATTTGTCGGTGTGAGCCGTGCGGCACTGGAAGCTATGGCGGCCGGCAAGACGGTTATCGTTGCGGGGAATGAAGGCTATATTGGTCTGTTTGGCGAAGATAAACTGGCTATGGCACAGGAAAACAACTTCTGCTGCCGTGGATGCGAAATGTCTGAAGAGGACAAGCTCTACAGAGATACCGTATACGCTTTCTGCAACATGACACCGGAAGAAAGAGAAAAAGCCGGCGCTTACGGCAGAGAAGTGATCTTCCGTTATTACTCTGTGACAAGAATGGCACAGGATAGTGTAAAGGCTTATGACGCAGCTTGGAAGGAAAGCCACGAAAAACAGTATCATGTGGTTATGAGCGGCTATTACGGCTTCAATAACACAGGTGACGAAGCTATCATGCTTTCTATGCACAAGAACATTCAGGAATTGGGGGACAATTACCACATCACGGTACTGTCCAACAAACCAGTGGAAACAAGAGAAAAATACGGCATTGAAGCCGTTTATCGTTTTGGTGTGCGGGATGTGCTCTGTGCCATCCACCAGAGCGACGCCCTCCTTAGCGGCGGCGGATCTCTGCTTCAGGACAGCACCAGCACACGTTCTTTGATGTACTACCTTTCCATTACAGCGGCGGCGAAATTCATGCGGAAAAAAGTCATGCTTTATGCCAACGGCATTGGTCCTGTTTCCGGCAAGCGCAACCGCAGACTGGTGAAACAGGTGGTGAACAAGGCTGACCTCATTACATTGAGAGAAGAAAATTCCTACGAAGAATTGCTGAGCATGGGTGTGAACTCGAAGAAATGCTTTGTGACCGCTGACCCTGTATTCACTATGGACGGCATTGCAAAAGAAGATGCATACCGTCTGCTGGATAAGGAAGGTATTCCGCAGGATAAACCTTTGGTAGTGGTTTCTGTAAGAAATTGGCGGGATATGGATAAATTCATTTCTCGATTCGCAAAACTCTGCGATACCATTGTGGAAAAATATAACCGGAATATCGTCTTTTTGGCAATGCAAATGCCAAACGATATTACCATCAGTGAGAAAGTCCAGAAGAAAATGGAACAGCCTGCTTATATCCTGCGGGGCAGCTATACCCCCAGCGAAGTCATGGGCATCATTTCCACAGCAGACTTTATTCTGAGCATGCGTCTGCATACACTGATTTTTGCAGCAAGACAGCATGTGCCTCTGGTGGGCTTTGTATATGATCCGAAGATTGAATACTATCTGGAAAAACTGGAAATGCCCAGCGGCGGCGATCTGAAGAGCTTTGATATGGACCATACACTGGGACTCATTGATGATATTGTGAAAAACAAACAGGCTTATGTGGCAAAACTGGAAGAAAAGGCAAAACACCTGAACCAGATGGCACACCGCAATGAGAAATACCTCATGCGCCTGCTGGAGAAACGGAAATAAGGGGGACAAGGGCAGTTATGAGAAAAATGACACAGATTTTGGATGTGCCTTTTGACGCTTTGACCATGGCAGAGGCTGTGGAAAAGGTCATGGTATTTTTGGCAGATGATAAACAGCATTACATCTGCACACCCAACCCGGAAATCGTTATGGAGGCGCAGCATGACAAAGAGTTGATGAAGATTCTGCGGGAAGCGGACCTGGTAGTGCCCGACGGCATCGGCGTTGTATGGGCAAGTCGCTACAGTGAAATTTTGCTGACAGAAAGAGTGGCAGGCTATGACCTGACACAGAATATTTTCAGCCGCATTGCCGGAAAGAATGAAAGTGTATACTTTTTCGGCGGTGCACCGGGCGTGGCTTCCACTGCCGCAAGACAGATGAAAAAAGTCTATCCCGGTCTGAAGATTGTCGGCGGACATAACGGTTATTTTGACGCAGAAGAAGAAAAGAAAATCATTGCAGACATAAAACGTCTTTCTCCGTCCATACTATTGGTAGGACTGGGCGCACCCAAACAGGAAAAATGGATTTACGAACATCTGGAAGAAGTGGGTGCAAAGGTTGCCATTGGCGTTGGCGGCAGTTTTGACGTTATGGCAGGCAATGTGAAACGGGCACCGAAGCTGTTCCGGAAATTAGGTCTGGAATGGTTCTACCGCCTCATCACACAGCCCACCAGATGGCGGCGTATGATGCGTCTGCCGAAATTTGCGCTGACAGTCCTGAGAAAACAGAAAAAGAGATAATCTCGGGAAAAAGGCGGCGAACAGAATATGGAGAAAAAGAAATATGCGGCATATGGTATGCTTTTGGCAGGAACGGCACTGCTGGCTGTAGGCGTTCAGAATTTTCTGGAACCTATGGAATTGGTGGCAGGGGGGATTTCCGGTCTGGGGATGATTCTGGATGATGTATCCCGCAGGCTGGGCGGTCCGGCTGTTCCCCTGTGGCTGGTGAATACAGCCCTGAATGTGCCGCTGTTTCTTTTGGCGTGGTACGCACAGGGAAGGCAGTTTTTGGGGAAAACCATACTGACTTCCCTTTTGTTTTCTGTGATGCTTTACATTGCGGCAAGATTTCCTATGTATCATGGGGATTTGCTGACAGCGGCAGCTTATGGCGGTGTGTTTATGGGGGCTGGTCTGGGATTGGTGCTGCGGGGCGGCGCGACCACAGGCGGCGTGGATTTGGTGGCGGCATTGCTTCATGACGGGTTTTTCCATCATGTTTCTGTGGCAAGGCTGGTGCTTTTTCTGGATGGCTCCATCATATTGCTGGGATTGGTGACTTTTGGTCCTACCCATACCCTCTATGCCATTCTTGCTGTGGGCATTATGGAGAAGGTTATGGATCGTGTGGCAGAAGGCGGCAGTGCTGTACGGGCAGCAGTTATTGTGACAGAAGAAGGCAAAGCCGTGGCGGAAGGGCTTTCTGCTCTCAGGGGCAGAGGGGTTATGTCACTTTTGGATATGGAAAATTGTCCAGAAAAAGGGCAAAATGTGCTGTATTGTGTTTTTTCGCAAAAAGACCTTTCTCTGGTCAAAAGTCTTATCATGAATATTGACAGAAAGGCATACTTTCTCTTGTCAGATATGCGGGATGTTTTGGGGGATACGGAATTTCATAAGTAAAAAAGACGAAGCCGAAAAAGCCGGAAAAAAGGCTTTTGGGCATTCCGTGAACAAAAATCAAGACAGTTTAGATAAAAAAAGGCTGTGTTTTTTATGAAAAAATAAGGTCGAAAGAGAATTTGTATGTTTTTTTTGCAAATTCTCTTTCTTTTTTCAGCATTTTGTTATAAAATGTATTTAGGCTATTTGAATAACACAGGGCGATACTGTTTTTCGGCACTTTTGACAGGAATCCTGTCTGTTCAAAGGCAGGCGACACATAGGAGAAAAAATAATTCATTTGAGGTGATAGCGCATGATTTCCAATCAGATTTTACAGAGTACCATTGATGGACTGAAAAACATTACGAGAAAAGAATTGAGCGTCGTGGAGAAGGAAGGCAAGGTCATTGCTACCACGGAAGAAAACATGATTGGACGCCAGATTGACGCGGTGGAAAATTTTGTGGGCTCTCAGGCTGAAAGTCAGTTGATTCTGGGTTATCAGTATTTCAAGATTTATGATAACGGCGTACCCGAATATGTGGTACAGGTTAAAGGCGAAGATGAAGAAGGCTACCGTATCGGTAAGATTGCAGCGTTCCAGATTCAGAGTCTGCTGGTGGCTTATAAAGAAAGATACGACAAAGACAACTTTATCAAAAACCTGCTGCTGGATAACCTGCTGTTGGTAGATATCTACAGCCGTGCGAAAAAACTGCATATTGAAAATAATGTAAGCAGAATCGTATACCTGATTGAAACAAACATTGACAAAGAAATGAATGTTGTGGAAATCGTCAGAGGCATTTTCCCTGCAAAAACAAAAGACTTCGTAACAGCAGTGGATGAACACAGCATCATTCTGGTAAAAGAACTCCGTGACAAAGAAGCAACTGACGAAATCGACCGCATTGCGAAAGTTATCGAAGAAACACTGAACACAGAAACAAACAGCAAAGTTTACATTTCCAGCGGTACTGTTGTAGGCGACCTGAAAGACGTATCCCGTTCTTACAAAGAAGCCAAAATGGCTCTGGAAGTTGGCAAAATCTTTGAAACAGACAAATATATCGTTAACTATGAAAAACTGGGCATCGGTCGTCTGATTTATCAGCTGCCTCTGCCTCTTTGCAGAATGTTCATCAAAGAAGTGCTGCATGGTTTGACCATGGATGATTTCGACGATGAAACACTGGCAACCGTCAACAAATTCTTTGAAAACAACCTGAACGTATCCGAAACCAGCCGTCAGCTGTATATCCACAGAAATACATTGGTATATCGGCTGGATAAACTGCAGAAAATGACAGGTCTGGATCTGAGAAACTTTGATGATGCCATTATCTTCAAAATCACACTGATGGTAAGCAAGTACATGATGTACATGGACAAAATGGCTTATTAAGAAAAGAAGTATTGAAATCTCCTGCCAATCAATGGCGGGAGATTTTTTATGGAAAAAACATTCATGGATTCTTAAGAATCTGGAGGGGGAAATTGGGTTGTTCCTGCTTTTTTTCTGTGATATAATCGAAAAAGCACGAAATGTGCCTTTCACAACTGAAAACAGGGGCGAATGAGTGACCGTCTTTCGGGGAAAACGGAAGGCGGTCTTTTTGCGTTTTTTTGGTAAAAACCGCTGAAATTAACGGAAAATTCATATTTGCCAAAGGTTTTGCCCTTGTGAGGGTACCTGTTTTATGCTATAATTTTATGGTGTTTGGGACGGAAAAAGAGAGATTTGGCTGTTTTTCCGTCAAATTTTGTAAAGAAAGGGAGATACGTTTTGATTCGACTTAACGATGTAACAAAAGTATACCCCAATGGCTCAAAAGGCGTTGAGGGACTGAATTTACATATCAAAAAAGGCGATTTTGTATTTATCGTAGGCTCCAGTGGTTCCGGTAAATCTACTTTGATTAAACTGCTCTTGAAGGAGCTGGACCCCACTTCCGGGGAAATCATCATCAACCGGGTAAAAACCAATGAGCTTTCCAGACGGCAGATTCCTTATCTGCGTCGTAATCTGGGGGTAGTATTCCAGGATTTCCGTCTGCTGCCCAACAAGACCGTGTATGAAAATGTAGCATTTGCTATGCGAGTTATTGAGGCACCCAGCCGCATCATCCGCAGAAACGTGCCTGCGGTACTGGCACTGGTAGGTCTGGGACAGAAGGGCAGAAGCTATCCCAACCAGCTTTCTGGTGGGGAACAGCAGAGAACAGCACTGGCAAGAGCCATTGTAAACAATCCGCCTATCCTGATCTGTGACGAACCTACAGGTAACCTTGACCCAGATACAGCATGGGGCATTATGCAGCTGTTGGATGATATCAACAAACGCGGCACTACCATCGTTATGGCAACACATGCGAAGGATATTGTAGATGCCATGCAGAAACGCGTGGTTACTTTGAAACGCGGACATATTATCAGAGACATAGAAAAAGGTGGGTATGACGATGAGGCCTAGTACAATCCGATATTTTTTGAAAGAAGGTTTCAGCGGGCTGAAAAAGAATCTGCTGATGACCGTGGCTTCTATCATTGCGGTAGCGGCCTGTATTTCCATCATGTCCTTTTCCTACTGCGTGGTAAGCAATCTGCAGTATATGCTGGATCAGATGGAAGATTCCATTGGGATCTCCGTATTTCTGAAGGGTGACCTGACCAGTGAGGACATCGAAAATATGAAAACGACCATTTCCGGACTGGATCATGTGACGAATGTAACGTATATTTCTCCAGCAGATGCGCTGGATCAGCTGAAAGAACAGTGGGGGGCTGATGAAGATATTTTCATTGGTCTGGACGATACCAATAACCCTCTGTCCCACTCTTTCCAGGTGGAACTGGATCAGATCGAATCTCAGGATGCCGTATTGGCTGAACTGCAGAAAATCGAAGGCGTTGATAAGGTAGAATACGGACAGTCTTTGTCTGAAATGCTCATGAGCGTCAGCAACGTATTCCAGGTAGCTGGTATTCTGGTTATGCTGGTGCTGGGTGTGATCTCCGTTATGATCATCATCAACACCATTCGTATCTCCGTTATGAACCGTCGTGTGGAAATCAACATTATGAAATATGTTGGTGCGACAGACTGGTTCATTCGTTGGCCGTTCATCATCGAAGGGATTATCATTGGTCTGATCGGCGCGATTTTGCCTATGCTGGTGGGGATGCCCATGTATGGCAAAACCGTAAGCCTGTTCTACAACCATATTCCGTTTGTAGAAAACTTCGTTCGTTTCCGTGTGGTTGGCGATGTATTTTCATTCGTCCTGCCTGCGGCGCTGATTTTTGGCATTTTGCTGGGTGTGGTAGGCAGTGTGACTTCCATCCGTAAGCATTTGCAGGTATAACCAAAACAAAAAATCCCTGTGGTCGAAAATGTGTATGCATCATTCGTCCACAGGGTTTTGTATTTTCTAAGAGGATATTTCCCAAAAACATGACATAAGGATAAAAGAAGATAAAACAGCGAGGCGATGACATTTGCAGAAAAAAGATTTTTGGAAGGGCTTCGGGGCTGCCTTTGTTTTACTGGCAGTGATTTATTTTGGGGGACAGTTTTTGGCACAGATGAATATTGCACTGCCTTTTGGCATGAGCAATACGGCAAAGATACGTCAGATCGAAGAAATGCTGGATACGTATTATGTAGAGGATTATGACAAAGAACTGGCGGAAGAATTGATGTATACGGGACTGGTTGCCGGTGTAGGGGACCCTTATACATACTATCTTTCCGCAGACAGTTTGGCAGAACAGGTGGAAAAGAACAGCGGGCATTTTGTAGGCATTGGCGTAGAAATTTACGCAGGCGATGATGGCTACATTGTTGTCAGCAGCGTGACACCGGGCGGTCCTGCGGAAGCGGCTGGCATTCTGGCAGAAGATAAAATCACAGAAGTGGATGGCGAAAGCATCACCGGCAAGACGGCAGCAGATGTTTCTGCTTTGGTAAAAGGGGAAGAAGGAACAGATGTGACGTTGACCATTTTCCGGGAAAGCACAGGAGAAGTGCTGGAAAAAACAGTGACCAGACAGGATATTCAGGTGCAGACCGTTTCCTGGTGTATGATGGATGACAATATTGGGTATATTTCCATTACGAACTTCCGGGAAAATACATACAATCAGTTCAAAGAGGCTCTGGATACGCTGGAAGCAGAAGGCATGGAAAAACTGGTGCTGGATCTGCGGAACAATACCGGCGGTCTGGTAAAATCCGCCCATGAAATCGGGGAAGAACTGCTGCCGGAAGGCATCATGGTTTACACCATGGATAAGGAAGGAAACAGAGAAGATACTCTTTGCGATGATGTTTATAACGATGTGCCTATGGTGGTGCTGGTCAATGGAAATAGTGCCAGTGCAGCAGAAATTTTGGCAGGCGCTATCCAGGATACAGGCAGAGGCGAACTCATTGGTACAACTACTTTTGGCAAAGGTCTGGTACAGCGGCTCTTTACATTGCCCGATGGTTCCGGTTTGAATGTGACCATTCAGAAATACTATACACCCAATGGTACTTCTATCCATGGGGTAGGCATCACACCAGATTATGAGGTGGAACTGCCGGAAGAATATGCACAGCAGACAAACATTCCCGCTGAGGCAGATACACAGCTGCAGAAAGCCGTGGAAGTTTTGTCGGAAAAAAACATATAATATTGTAAAAAAACAGATTTTTTCGGAAAAACGGCTTTTCAACAGGCTTTGTTTTCGGTATACTGATAAGAAGAGTATGAGCAGATAGACGAAGGAGAAACGATATGTTAGACTTTATGAGTTTTGGCGAGAATATCGGAATCGACCTGGGGACGGCAACGGTTTTGGTTTATATCAAGGGACAGGGCATCGTCATTCGGGAACCTTCCGTGGTAGCCATTGACAAAGACAGCAATTCCATTCTTGCAGTGGGCGAAGAGGCAAGACGTATGCTGGGCAGAACGCCAGGCAATATCGTTGCCATTCGTCCTTTGCGTGAAGGTGTTATTTCCAATTATGATGTAACAGAAAAAATGCTGCAGTATTTCATTGAAAAAGCATTGGGCAAACGTTCTTTCGTGAAGCCCACCATTGCAGTTTGTGTACCAAGCAGCGTAACAGAAGTAGAAAAACGTGCCGTTGAGGACGCCACCAGACAGGCAGGCGCAAGACGTGTGCACATCATTGAAGAACCCATTGCAGCAGCCATTGGTTCCGGTATTGATATTTCCAGAGCATGCGGCAGCATGGTGGTAGATATCGGCGGCGGTACTACAGACATTGCGGTTATTTCTCTGGGTGGTACTGTTGTAAGCTATTCCCTGAAGATTGCCGGGGATAACTTTGATGATGCCATCATTCGTTATATGCGTAAAAAACATAACGTACTCATTGGGGAACGGACAGCAGAAGAACTGAAAATCAAGATCGGCACCGCTTTTGAAAGAACTATGCCAGTGACACTGGATGTCCGCGGCAGAAACTTGATTACTGGTCTGCCTAAGAATATCACCGTAACCAGCGATGAAATGCTGGAAGCACTGGAAGAATCCGTAGAAGCCATTGCGGAAGCGGTTCACAGTGTATTGGAGAAAACACCACCTGAACTGGCAGCGGATATTTATGAAAGAGGCATCGTTATGACTGGCGGCGGCAGTCTGCTCTATGGTCTGGATAAGCTGATCCAGAGCAGAACAGGCATCCATGCCATGGTGGCGGAAGATGCTGTCAGCTGCGTAGCCATTGGTACGGGCAGATATATTGAATTCATGTCAGACAATGGTCCTGACGAAGAACGCCCTGGCATCATCTCCGGTTTTCTTGATAAAATCAAGAAAAGATGACATTTCAACAGACATATTCCTTATGGAATATGTCTGTTTTCTTTTGGGTGCTTTAGCTTAACAAAACCCCTAGTTCTACTAGGGGTAAATAAAATACTTTAGTATATAAAACCTCCTGATTATAATTTTAGAATGAAGGTTTGGCGACCGCATTACTAAAACAAATCAGGAGGTTTTTGACATGAAAAATGAAATAAAAAATACAGCACATTCTAAATACAGATGCCAATATCATATCGTATTTGCACCGAAATATAGAAGAAAAGTGATATACAAAGAATTAAGAGCAGATATAGGACAAATAATTAGAAAATTGTGCGAAGAAAAGAAAGTTGAGATTCTTGAAGCACAAGCTTGCCCAGACCATATCCATATGTTAGTAAGTATACCACCATATC
>NZ_FRAH01000053.1 GCF_900142265.1 Anaerotignum lactatifermentans DSM 14214
GCAAAGAAGCGTATTTCCAAGCGATACAGCATTGCTGAAAGCCCTGTATCTGGCTACCTTTGAAGCCACAAAAAAATGGACAACCACCATCCGGAACTGGGGTCAGGTCTACGGAGAATTAAGTATTATGTATGAAGGACGGCTTCCAGAATAAAAAGAACAGATTGGTTAAAACAGGCGGAAAAGCCGCCTGTTATTGACATGCCATCTTTTGGATGGTATATATAAAACAAAGGTGGAGTGCTTCATTTCAAAGCATTCCACCCAGTCTTATCATAGAAGAATCTTATTTACAGACTTTTCTTCATACCCTCTTTCAAAGCATTCCACCCAGTCTTATCATAGAAGAATCTTATTTACAGACTTTTCTTCATACCCTCGATACTCAAATTTTGATATATATCTTTTGTTTAGTACTCCTTTTAGCATAAAAAATGCCCCATTTATTATTTAGTATATTATACTATCTAATAAATGGGGTTCAGTTCAAACTACATACTTCCTCTTCTTATTTTATAAATTTTCTTCTAACATCATCATTTTTATAATGTGTCTAACCTTCTGACTTGAAAAAATCAAATGTAAAAGATTTCGAAGTTCTCGATCATTTTCTACAAAAACTTCATTCTCTTGGTCTATTTCTTTTGCAATGTTCTCATCAATTAATATTTTATTTGGATACATTAAAGTGTACGTATAAACAAACAATCTAAACCTATATTTTTCATTGTAAATTTCGAACTTATATTGTTGTTCTTTTATCAAACTAGAGGCATCAATTTTCCCTTGAAGTTCTTCTTCTAAGGTTTCTTCTTTTTTTAATGTTTTTTTTGTATCTATTTCTCCTAACATATTCAATTTTTTAAATGTATTAAATGCAGATGTAAGACCGTTAGTAGGTTCTTCTCTGTAATGATAATGTACTTTACTAAAAGTTGCTTTTACCTTATTTTCTAGTTTTTTTCCTAAAATACGGGCTTGCTCCCGAATAATCTTTATTGAATTATTTTCTTTAGGTTCTTGTAATATGCTTATATCAAAATCAGGCCACAAATCAGTCACACTTAGCACTCCTTTCAAAATTAGCAATTAATGGCAAATGATCACTAATATCTTTATTGGGTTGAATTTGTTTTATCAAGGATTTTCCATTTATCTTCTGGCAATATTCCATACCTTGAAATCTATCTACTAAATCCCTTGTCATAAGAATTTGATCATAGCAGTACCAATATAAACTTTTTGATCCTCCTGTATAATAAAAAGATCCATACTGGTGATTAACTTCAGATATATGATTTAATATAGGATTATATAATAATCTGAATTTTTTATTCTGATATACCACCTCTTTTTTCTTTTGAATTATTTCCTTATACATAACTGCATTAAATGCATCTTTTTGAACTAGTTCTTCATCAAATGGACTTGCATTTAAATCTCCAATTATTATTGAATTTGAATGTTTATGAATTTTTTCCTGTTCTCTTAAATCCGCTATCAACTCTCGAATAACCATTTTTCGTCCATCTGCATCAGTGCTAGGATTAGATGGTAAATGTGTTCCTGCAATTATATACTTAAAAGAATCGCAAATAATAGAATATAAAACATACCTACTATGCTCACGATTGATTTCAACATCTATCGCTTTTTTGGCAAGCATTACTACTTTCTCGCAACCACCATACCCCTTATAGAATTGATACGCATTCGATAACAGTGTATGTACAAGTATATCGAAATCTGTTTTAGAATATTCAGAAAAAAGTGCAATATCAATAGATTGCTCCTTGAGCAAGGAGGCAATATATTCTTCATTTTTATTGGATTTTAAATTCCAATATAATAAATTCATCTTATTCCCCCAATCAAATCATCTTGCTATTTCCAAACATATAAGATATTAGATATTTTACTACTATCCAATTCATTTTTATTTAATACTACACTCTCAAATTTCTATACACATCTTCTAAAAATACCTGCATCAATTCCCGCTTCTTCTCATCATTATCAAGTAAAAGCGCAAAGAAGTCCTGGTTCTGTTCATACCCAGCAATCAGGGCATCCTGTACGGCATCAAAATAGGCGAAACGGAAATCTTTCAGCGAGTTATTCCGTGCACTGTCCCGCAGATGTCCGTTTTTCAACAGAATATCCCTCATTTGCAGAGCGGACTTTGAGGCTACATCAACATCGAAGTTTTTGTTATACGCTGCATTGATTTCATCAATGATCTCGGATAACTTCTTTTTCACGACTTCATCCATAAAGACCTCGTTAGGCGTTGGCAGACTAACCTCTGGCTTGGACTCAATCTCATGTGTATTTTCCCCAGTCTTTTTCTGACGGAAATTAGAAGCAGTGATTTTGTCCGCAATGTCAAAATCATTTCCACCTCTACCCACTTCAATCTCTTTAACCAGATACGAAAGGAAATTGTACTTCTTGTGCAGATCCACACTTTCAAAGCAGGTCGCTTGAATTAGGAAACTATAAAACCGCAGAAAACGCTTGATTGTTGCACGAATCTCCTGCTTTTCCAGTTCCGAGTAACGATTAATGATTTGCAAGGCCTTATCCAGCAATGCCCACATTCGAGCCTTTTCTTTGGAGGTTCGTTTGTCCTGATACAGGTATTCGTTAAATTCCTCAATATCGTCAAGATCCAGGAAATTATACTGATCCACCTGAGCTTCCACCGTACGAATATCCGAAGGGGTGATAGTCTCGTTCAGAATCGTCTCGGTATAGAACGGGGCAAAAGATGCTTGAATATCGTCATATTCATTTTTGAAATCCAGTACAAAGGTTTTCTTATCATAGGGCGCACAAATACGGTTCAAGCGAGAAAGAGTCTGTACAGCATTAACTCCGCGCAGGCGCTTGTCCACATACATAGCACAGAGCTTTGGCTGGTCAAAGCCAGTTTGATACTTGTTCGCCACCAGCAACACCTGATAGCTGTTGCTGTCAAACACTTCCGGCAAATCTTCTTCCTTAATACCGTTCATTACCGCTTCTGTATATTCATGGCCGTCTAAAGAAACCTTTCCAGAAAATGCCACCAGTGCGCGAATACCGGTATACCCATGCTTAGAAATATATGTTTCAAACTCATTCCGGTATTTGACTGCTGCCTGCCGTGACGAAGTAATGACCATAGCTTTTGCTTTGCCACCTAATTCCTGCATAATTCTATTTTTGAAGTGCTCAATAATGATCTCCACTTTCTGGGCAATGTTTGTATCATGCAGTTCAATATACTTGGCAATCTTACGCTTTGCGGCAATCGTTTCCAGCTCAGGATCGTCCTCAATGGCCTTATTAATTTCAAAATAGGTCTTATAGGTCACATAGTTTTGCAGCACATCCAAAATGAAGCCTTCCTCAATGGCTTGCTTCATGGAATACAGGTCAAAGGAAACCTTTTTTCCTTTTTCGTTCAGACAACCAAACAACTGTAAGGTGGTCGGCTTGGGGGTTGCAGTAAAAGCAATCATGGAAACATTAGCCTGTTTTCCGCTTCGAGCAATTTCATCTTCAATCAAATCAGCCATAGATTTTTCCTCTTGATCTTCGCCCTCTATACCTCTGTTTTCAGAAAGTGCATGAGTCACCGCTTCCATAGCAGTTCCGGCGGTAGAGGAATGCGCCTCGTCGATGATTACGGCAAAAGTCTTGCTTTTCAGCTCCTGCACAAGTTCCTGAATGTACATGAACTTGTGGATGGTAGTCACAATAATTTTTGTATTGCCGTTGAGGGCATCCGCAAGATCTTTGGAAGTGCATTTTTCATCCATGACCTTGATCAGACCAGCCTTGTGCTCCAGTGACAGTACGGCATTCTGAAGCTGACGGTCTACCACGATACGGTCAGTGATAATGCAGACCGTATCAAAAATGACTTTATTTTCCCTGTCGTGCAAGGAGGCAAGACGGTGAGCCAACCATGCAATGGTATTGGTTTTGCCACTGCCCGCCGAGTGCTCAATGAGATAGTTTTTCTCGCTGTGGTGTTCTACGACATCTTCCACCAGCTTGCGCACGGCATTAAACTGATGATAACGGGGGAAAATCAACGTTTCCTTGGTGACACGCTTACCTGTATCCGGGTCTTTCTTGGTCTCCTTTTGCAGGAAAATGATTTTATCAATCAGATACAGCACTGTATCTTTCTTGAGGATATCTTCCCACATATAAGAAACATTGATACCGTTTTCGTTGTGGGGGTTGCCCTTGCCGGAGTGAATACCAACACCACACCCTTTATTAAACGGAAGAAAGAAGGAAGATTTTCCTTTCAGATTGGTGCACATATAGACTTCGTTCAAGTCCATGGCGAAGTGAGCCAGGCAGCCCGCCTTGAATTTCAGCAGTCGGGTCTTATAATCCCGCTCAAACTTATATTGACGGATCGCGTCCTCATAGTTTTGTCCACTGGTGTTGCATTTCAGCTCAAAGGTGAAAATGGCAATGCCGTTGAGAAAAATCACAAGGTCAATGCGCTCCCCCTCTTTGTGCCAGACTTCCTCCATCACCGAGAGTACATTCTGCTGATACAGCGCCTCCGCTTTTTGGTTGAAGGTGGTGGCGGGCTTGCGGTACATAAGGGTTAGAGAGACGCCGTTATCAAACTCCACGCCGTGCTTCAGTACATCCAGCAGGCTGCGGCTTTTCTTATTGACCTCATTGTTGATGTAGTTGAGGATGGTCTGGCAGGTCCTGTCGCCATAGAGTTTTTCCAGCCGTGCCAATGCATCCGGCTGGGTGGCTTGCAAAAAGGAGAACAGCAGCTCCACGTCCATGCCGTAGCCAGGATCGTAAGCGGCAGAGGGACGCACCTGATAGCCGTTTTCCTCCCGCAACATTTCCAGAATGTATGCCTGATAATCTGTCCGTTCTTTTAATTGTCCTGCTTTGATTGCCATCTCACCGTACCTCCTTTACTCGTTTTTTGCCAGTGACATATTCGTAGATGAGAGATTTTTTATGCTGCTGAAGGATGTTAAATTGATGCTCTTTTTGTAAAATTATTTGATCTATATGTAAACATTTATCATCAAGGAAATCCACGATTGTTTCTTGCTCTTTCAATGTAGATGGTAGGCAAGTTTTCAAAGCTAAAATTACGTTTACTGCCAGACCAGGCTGGGCGGCACTTTGGGAATATTGATTTAAATTCATCGATTGAAACAAGTAATACAAATATTTATTTATGACTTCTTTTGTAGGGTATGTAACAACAGCGTGGTCAGTTGCCCAAAATTTTCCTGAAACTAAATGCACATTACCACAAAGTGCACCCTGTCTACCAATTAAAACATGTTCTCCGTCATTTGTGAAATTACTATAGTAACCACGCTTTCCGTTTCCGCCATAAACAGGATAATCTCCGTCTGGCTCGATATCAGTAGAAGTTAAATTCTCTCCACTATACATCCTACAAAAATATTTTACCCTCGTCACATCCCAATGTGCTGGGATTTTCCCAATCCATTCAACCCCACTATCTTTCATTGGCATAGACTTATCCAGTCCCTTGGTTACCGTTTCGGTAATCAGGGATTTTTTATATCGCTGCAAAAGTTCAATCTGCTTTTCCAAATCTGCGGCAATGCTGTCAATCCGGACACATTCTTTATCGAGAAAATCGGCGATAGCCTGTTGTTCTTCAATATTTGGAAAAGCAAGCCAAAACTGTCCCAGTTGGCTTCGACTGATTCTCGACATTGTTGCACCACGGGCAATCATATTGGCGTGTTCAGCGTATCCATCAGCATTCATCCCATACATAATAAACTTTTTATTATAGTTGGCATTTGGACGCAAAATAACATTATCAACAGCCACAACATAACGGGATTCAGTATCCGGAATAATGCAAGCTCTTCCAATCGGCTCATTAAGCCGTGAAATCATCAAATCACCCGGGTACACATTCAAGCAATGTAATTCTGAGAAAGTCTTTTCGGAAATGTATCCGCTCCCTTGCTCCTTATAAAATCCAGCGCCAACGTTTCCGGTAGTTAGATAACGAATCCCACTTTCTTCTATAACATCGCTTTCTATCCAGTCACCATCGAGAAACAAAGTTCCAGGTTCCGTTGCCAAATATTTGACCTTATTGATCTCCCAGGACGATGGAATATCCTTAATCCACTCAACCCCACTGGGCTTCATTTGCTCTGCCATTACACTCCCTCGCTTTCCTGCAAGGCTGCAATTTTTTCGGAGAGGGATTTTTCCAGTTCCATAAACTGGGCCAGCAGATCATCTGCCTTTTCCGGCTCCTTGTACTCGTAAAAGAATCGGGTAAACGGGAACTCTGCGCCCAGTTTTTCTTTATTGGTAGCACTTTCCTTTTTCTCTGGGTCAAATTCATAGGTCCAGATGGCATCCGGTACATGGGGATATACTTCCGCCTCAAAATATTTTTCTGGGTCCTGGGTGAGCTTGATGATCTCGGTGTCCTTGGTGGTGGTATCCTTGATAATTTCACCTTTGCGATCTTTCTGTACCACGGCGGTTTTATCCATCACCGCCAGTACCATAGCAATGCCCGTTAAACGGCTGGCAGACATCCCTTCAACCTTACCCAACAGGGATTTCAGGTGCTTTTCAAACTCGTCGTAATCCATAAATACACGGTCAGAGCGGTTGGTTTCCAAAATGTTCAATACATCTGTCACAAACTGCTGCCCTGCCAGATATTTCTGGTACTTCTTCTCGTCGGCAGCACTGCGGGGGTTCATCTCTTTCAACTGTTCAAAATCCATCTCATTGTATATGTTAGAGTTACTGGTGAAGTAGCTGCTGGTCCGCAGCCGCTTGATGCTTTCCGCATCCAGCACACCCCGGCGCTGCAACGGCTGATAAACCGCATACTCCTTATACATGAACTCCTCGTTGGGGAAAATCTTGCAATACTGGTTTTCTTCAAAGTTGGAGTACAGCTCGGTGATTTTCTTCATGCTATCCCGGTCAATTTCACGGCGTTTTTTGCCCAAAGACTTGCGCAGGGGCTTCCACATATCCACAGCATTGATGAGCTGCACCTTTCCACGGCGGTCAGGGCGCTTATTGCGGGACAGAATAAAGATATAAATACCGATGTCGGTGTTATAGAAAAGCTGGGTAGGCAGGGCAATAATGGCTTCAATTAAATCTTTCTCCAGCATCCAGCGCCGAATCTGGCTTTCACCACTGGTGGTTCCTCCAGAGAAAAGAGGAGAACCATTGGTAATGATTGCTGCACGCCCGTTTTTCTCGTCCAGCTTATTGATGGCATGCTGCATAAACAGCAACTGGGCGTCACCGGTTCCGGGAAGACCGTGCTCAAACCGTCCGCCCTTCTTGTTTTCCTCACGGACTTTCTTCTCTTGTCCTTCTGGTGCATCTTTGCCGCCCCAAGGTGTACCAAACGGGGGATTCATAATCACCAGCCGCATCTTTTGATCTGGGAAGCAATCCGTTTTCAGGGTGTTGGCTTCTTCATCACCCTTGATGTTTTTCACATCCTGGTCTTTGATGAGCATATCTGCCAGACAAATGGCGTAGGATTCGGGGTTGATTTCCTGTCCAAACAAGCGCACATCCACATAGGGATTTTTGCGGCGCAGGAAATCATAGGTAGTGGACAGCATACCGCCCGAACCACAGGCAGCGTCCAGTACGGTGGCAATTTTACCCTCATCAGTCAGCAGGTCGTTGCAGCCCTCTGCCAACAACACATTGACCATCAGACGAATTACTTCACGGGGCGTGTAATGATCACCGGCCTCTGCGTTTTCAGAAAATCGTCGGATAATATCCTCGAAAATGTAGCCCATCTTCATGCTGTCGACATGGGCAGGGTACAAATCCAGTTCAGAGAACTTTTTCACCACGCTGTAAAGGCGGTTGCTCTTATCCATTTTGTCGATCTGGGTGCTGAATTTCAGCAGTTTTTCCAAAATCATCTGTATATTGGCGGAAAAACCTTCAATATAGGACTTAAGGTTGGCTGCAATATTGTCGCTGTCATCCAGAAGGCGTTTAAGGGTAAATTCACTGGTATTGTAAAAGGGGTATTTAGAAACCTGGCAAAGGAGCGCAGCAGGGAGGTTGGGGTTCTGCTTGTACTTTGCCACAACTGCATCTTTGGTGGTCTCCAGAGCGCACTCAAACCGGCGGATGATGACCATGGGGATAATAACGTCCTTATATTTGTCCGAGGTATAAGCACCGCGGAGCGAGTTGGCAATGGACCAGACCAATCCCACTTCTTTGCTTACGTCAATGGACGTATCATCAAACATAACTTCGTAAAAATACTTATCTCTCATTTTATGGGTTCTCCTTCTCTATTCTCTTGAAAAGACGCAAACAATGTGGCAACACTTTCAATCTGGTCGGGAGTTAGATTACAACCTTCCAACTTCCGCATTGCATCTACCAAATCCTTGTTTTGTGCGATAGTTCGGCAAATATCCGGCGGAGGCACTTTCCGAATTGCCATATACAGGCGATCCATACGCCGGCGTGCCTGCAAATCCGGTTTTAGCTCCTTAATCAGCTTGTCATAGACCTCCGCTGTCGGGGCATTAACGCCATCCTCTATGTATTTCATGTTGGAACGGGGCAGTCCAACCCTTTTGGCTAATTGGGATTGGCTGAGCGTTCCACGGCAATCACGAATCAACGAACCAAGTTCAATTATCATGTCCTTAACTCGTTGATCTACAGCCACTTTGTTTGGCAAATCGGCACCTCCTTTCATAAATTGTTCTATGTTCTATAACATAGAACAATTATATCAAGATTTATCAATATAAGCAATAAATTTACTCTTTTATTTATAATAGTCAATAATAGAAATACAGTTATAATTTAGTCATAATTCAAATTTTTAATATGTATATGTCTTTGTATCTAATATCAAATTTTAAATTTAAAAATTTGTTATATGCATTACAATACCCCGAATTCATTTTTACATTGTAATAAATGTTTATTATTACTTTTTTTCGTTGTAATTTTTGTTATATTTCGGTATACTATCTTTATATCACAATAAGGAGGTGTTTCCATGTACCGCACTGCTATGGAAAAACTATACCGATGGAAAGAAAACAAACGTCGAAAACCCTTAATCATCGAAGGAGCAAGGCAGGTAGGCAAAACCTGGCTCATGAAAGAATTTGGCAACAAAGCCTATGCTGATACTGTATATATCAACTTTGACTCCAATTCCATCATGACAGAACTTTTTGCTTCCGACTTGAATACCGAGCGGCTGATTATGGGCATTGAACTATATGTGGGCAGAAAAATTGACCCGAACAACACCCTTCTGATTTTTGACGAAGTGCAGGAAGTGCCTAGGGCACTATCTTCTCTGAAATATTTCTATGAAAACGCACCACAATACCACATTGTCTGTGCCGGTTCTCTGCTGGGGATTGCCCTCCATGGCGGTACTTCTTTTCCTGTGGGCAAAGTAGATTTTCTTCACCTGTATCCTTTGTCTTTCAAAGAATTTTTAATAGCAACAGAAGGAGAACAATTCGCCAGACTTCTGGAACAGCGGGATTTTTCCATGATTACCTCCTTCAAACAAAAATATATTGACGCTTTGAAGCAATATTATTTTGTGGGGGGTATGCCAGAAGCCGCGGAAAGTTTCGCAGAAGAAAAAGACTTCAACGAGGTACGCAACATTCAAAAGCGCATTCTGACAGCTTATGAACAGGATTTTTCCAAACACGCCCCCATTGAAATTGTGCCAAAAATCCGCATGGTGTGGAACAGCATTCCTTCTCAGCTTGCCAAAGAAAATAAAAAATTCCTCTACGGACTTGTGCGGGAAGGCGGACGGGCAAAAGATTTTGAAACAGCTATTATGTGGCTCTGCGACTGTGGGCTCGTCCATAAAATCGGTCGCATCAACGCCGCAGGCATTCCTCTAAAAGCCTATGAAGACTTGAAAGCCTTTAAGCTCTTTCTTGTGGACGTAGGGCTTCTGGGCTGCATGACCGGTCTGCGTCAGCGCACCCTACTGGAAGGGAATGATTTATTTGTAGAATTCAAAGGTGCTCTGACAGAACAGTATGTCTGCCAGCAGTTAAAAACCATCGAGGACTTAGGCATTTATTACTATACCAATGACCGAGGCTCCTGTGAGGTGGATTTTGTCATAGACAACGGCGAACAGATCATTCCTGTGGAAGTCAAAGCGGAAATTAACTTAAAAGCCAAGAGTTTGAAAACATACTGTGAAAAATTCCAGCCGGAAATTGCTGTCCGCACTTCTATGGCAGACTATAAAAAAGAGGATTGGCTCATCAATCTACCGTTGTATGCTGTAGAGGAAATTCGTAAGATAAATCAAATATAAACAATATATCAACTTACTTCAGTAAGTTCCTATGACTCTGTTTTATCTGCAAAAAGAGTCCTCCATCACAACCAAAATGTGTGTATGGAGGACTCTTTTATGATTCTATTCTTCTTTTACACTCGAACATTCCTTTTCATCAAAACTCCTTCTGGTCTGCCTGCTTCTTCCACAGATGTATTGACCACTTTACAGAAAACATCTAAAAATTCTTGTGCCAATGCTTCATCTTCAGTTCCTTTCTTCAATGCGGCAATATCCGAAAGAATCTGAACCGCTTCTGTATTTGTTATGTAACGATGCAGACCAGAACCCCAAAAGGCTTTCTCTACTTTACTTTTGTTGGCATGATACTTCCAGAACGGCATCTTCTTCGCCTCTTGGGGAGATAGTGCCAGCTTAAAACGAGATTGTGTAGAAACAAATCCTTCGTCTAAGCTATCTCCATCATAAGCACGATCCACCAAAAATACTGCAAATATCAGCCGTTCTTCTTCTTCGGTATAAGGTTCCCGTGTTGTCAAAATACACAAGCTGTTTGCCTGCACCTGTGCTAAACGCATCGCCGCTCCTTTTCGTTCTCCTTTCTGCACAACACCTGCCATTGCTTTCCATTCTCGCAGCATCTGGCTTTCATAACATACAAAGCCACCATAATCCATCTGGGATTCCAAAGCATATCTTGAAATTTCCCCTTGAAGATACGCCAAACATGCGCAATCTGGAGAAGAACACCATGTTCTTTTTTCCACTTTAATATTATATTGAATTATACTATCTGAACAAACACCATGAAAGCCCATCAGCGTATCCGATTTCCCACCATCGCAATAATTACACTTAAACACGACATTGGGACGGTCTTGTGAGTCTTGAGGGATTTCCGAAGTTCGATTTAGCAAGATATCCCTTCTGATTTCAGCTTTTTGCTGTTCTTTTTCCTGTTCCTTTTGTTTCGCTTCTTTCAAAACTTCCTCCTGTAGTATTTTATCATTTAAGGCAAGAAATTTCTGAAATGTGCTTGGATATTGGAATTGCTTATCCACATTTGCAAATTTTACAAAAATAGCATCTTCTGTTTGTTCCACCACTGTACCTACCCCAAACTTTTTATGAGAAACCTGCTGATTGAGAATATCCATATTTTTCTCCCTTCTCGCCATATTACAATTCCTACCGTACACATTTGCTTCTGGTTTTTCCTGTTCCATTGTTTTCATTTATGAACATCTTTTCTTTCAGTATATCCGTCCTGACCATCGGCTTCAAGATGAAATCCCATAAATAATATCCTCGTTCCTTTTCATTTTCCATGAGAAATAAACTAAGGCAGAGATTTCCGCATAGAAATCTCTGCCTTAGTTTTATAATCTTAGCCCTATGTATTCATCTTCCCAGCCATCTCTCCTCCAGCCGAAGCATGGCAAATCCGAATCTTTCGTATTCTGACAATATTATCTGTGACGGGTCGCCTTCCCGGATACGCAGTGTGCGGCGGATTTCCTTTGGAATCACTACTCTTCCCAAGTCATCGATTCTTCTGACAATGCCAGTTGCTCTCATGTTGTTTGTCCTCCTCTGTGTCCAACCTCCGTCGGTCGGTTGTTCAGAGTTATTATGAACCAAAGGACGCACATTTATGTAAAAATACGATTTCTTTCCGCAGATGGAGATTTTTTCCGTAAAAAACAACCCCCAGGCAGGGTAATTTTCTCGTACCTGTCTGGGGGTTCGACATCATCTTATGCCAATGTTCGAACTGCTTTGCGCAGTTTTTCATAGCATTCTAATTATTTTGCTTCACTTTTCAATGTAAAGTTTGCTACACTTGCAGATACATTTTCATAAGTATATCCGCACCAGTAGATAGCTTTTTTATTGCTGCCACCTTCGCTTTCGATGGTTGCTTCTGTATCATCAGATGCTGTAATGGTCAATTCTGTTTTGGGTGTGCCATTATCCAATGTATAAGTTACCACTACACTGAAAGTACCGCCATTTTTAAATACATCTGCATCACTTAACAATGTATTTCCAGAGAAATTATACAGACCTTCGCCCTGTTTCAGAACGAAATGGGCATCTGCGCCCCAACCAGTATTGCCTGTGTTCACACTCAGCACACCATCCGCCTCATCATCATATGCTACATTCAGATCATAGGAAATGGTATAAGTATTGTTTTCCAGATCTACATTGTCCATCTGGAAATAAGGCATACGACCATCATCAGCCTGTACCATTTCCAGAGAACCATCTGCTTTTACAGTTGCAAAAGTTTCATGGTCTGCATGGTTTGTACCAGGATTTGCTACACAGTCTGCACAGAAGAAATCTGTCACAGCTTCACCAAAAGTATTTTTATCAAATGTCAGATCGAAATCATCTGCGTCATTTACCACTACACCTGTGGCGCTGCCTGCAAAGGAAATGCCTGCGTTGCCTGCTGCTACTCGATAGTCCAGAACTTCCGCACCATTGATGTTCTGTTTGCCAGGCAAAGTGGTTGTGCTGGGTTCTACAGTTACATCATCAATCATAACATCTGTAGGACCTGCATTATTTTTCATAGGTTCCCCAAATACAATATCTCTATTGTTATCGGTAAATGTGCATCCGGTGATGGTTACACCTGTCAATGTTGCAGATTCATCAGCATAGCTGCCGTCATCCCTTGCTTTGATCAACAGTGCGCCGCCAAGCCCTGCGCCATTGCCTTCAAATTTGCAATCCTGAATGCTAATATTTTCATAATCACCATATTTCAAGTTGATGTCTACTGCAGAAGACATTGCATGTGCACCATCTTCTTTGGTACCACAGTTGATGAACTGACAACCCTGGATTGTAGAATTTGTCAATGCTTCTACATAGATGGCTTTCTGATCTGCATTTTCAAATGTGCAGCCTGTCAGATTCATGGTCCCCGCAGCAGTTGTATTCTTAGGCAGATCACGATAAATGCCAAATTCAAAACCATCGAAATTACACTTTGTCAAATTCAAAGTAAAATCTGCATTTGCACTAGGAACTTTGATTGCTGTACCTGTTTTCTCTGCTTTCTCCAGATTCAGATTATTGATTGTCAGGGAAGTCACATTTGTCGGTACATTGATACCATAATTTGCTGTTGTTGTTACGGTCTTGCCTTCGCCTTCAATGGTCAAGTTATCCGCAAAGCTTGTAAGGTCACTATCCAATGTAACATCTTTCACCAATGTTACAGTAGAACCTGCCTGCGCATTTGCCACTGCATCTTCAAAGGTACCAGTTACTTTATTGCCGCTAGCGTCTGTATAGGATGCTTCTGTGTTTTCCCAATCATCCATACCAGGCACACTAACTGTAGTACCGTCTACTTTTGTTGTTTCATCTCCAAATGTGGGATAATAATAGTTAGGGTAGAATTTCTGCAACTGATAAGTAACATTTGTAAATGTGCAGTCATTCATAGCCAATTCATTTGTTTCCTGTACAGAAGCTGCACACCAGATATTTTCAAAGTTGACATTATTCAATGTCATCTGGTTATTCTGGTAGCCAGAAGCCAGCTGCACACCAAAGAGGTAGTCTTTCATGGTAACATTTTCAATGGTGAATGTATAGTGTTCACGAACATAATTCACACCACCTGTGTTGATTGCCACCTGTGCATCTGCATTGTCATCCTGCAATGTAAAGTCGGAGAATGTTACAGGGTATTTTGTACCATCAGGATAATCCTGTCCATTGCCATTGAAATTGATGAAAATATGTCCATTGATAATGGTTTCATCTTCACCAGCACCCAGCAGGCTTACAGGGTGCGCCAATGCAAATGCTCTAGTACCATTTACATTCGGTGTGTCATATTCCCCTGCTGTCAAACGGATATTTGCACCAGCGGGAGCCAGGCTCAGAACATATTCCAAAGAACCCTCTACAGCCGCAGGAGCCATATAATCCACACCTGTTTTTGCAAAGGTATTGTACTGATATTTCAGATAAGAATTGCCATTACTGTCCTTCATAGCAGTAGCCACTGCACCACAATTTTCTTTTCCGCCAATGTTGACAGTTGCAGTTGTAGCGCCATCCTCAACAATCGCAAAAGTATCTTTCAGACCATCTGCGCTGTCCAGAGTCAACTGAGAAGGTGTCGTAACATTGCCGCCCTTGGATACGTCAATACTCTGTTCCCAAGCACTGCCTTCTATGGTCAGATTGGTGGCATTTACCTTCGCACCATTTACAGTCATACCGCTTCCGGCACTGTTCAAGATTGTTACATTTTCCAATGTCACAACATCATTTTCTCCACCAGACTGATTGTTATTGTAGATATGCAGACCTTTTGCTACTCCTGCACAGTCTAAAGTCACATTTTTCAATGTCACACTTGCACCGAATGCCTGCATCAAATGGCTATTGGTCATGCCTTCATCTGCTGTAATCTTATTTCCATTCCCATCAATGGTAACATCTTTGGTAATGTTGAACAGTACACTCGCTTTCTGATCTTCCAGCAATACGATGGTAGCGCCTTCTTTCAGTTCTGTATCATTCAAAGCGTCTGCCAAAGAAGCATACCCTTTTCCATCTACATACGCTGTCACATCGCCATCTTCAGGATTAGACACCCATTTTGCTTTCAGTGTCAAACTGCTGCGAATAGGTGTTGTAAAATCAAACTGTGTATCACCATCGAACCAGCCTACAAAAGTATAGCCTTCTTTTGTGGGAGCTGTGGGTTCGCTTACGGTACTGCCTCTGCGTACTCTCTGGCTATCTACTGTGGTTTCCCCATCCATGAAAGTTACAGTATATTTCGTAACAGACTGCTTCCGCCGCCACCGCTTACATAATCGTCAACAACTGTAGGCGCTTCTACACCAGACGCTACTTCTGTCTTATTAATGGTTACATCTCTGTGATATGTAATGCCATCTGCATTTGCTTCCAGTTTCTTAACAGTACCATCACCGGAAATTTCCACTTTGCCGTCTGCTTTTACCAGATCCACAACAACATCTTTGGCAATATCCAGTTCAGAGCCTTCAGCATCTTCAGCAATCTGGATGGTATCTACATTTTCTTTTACTTTTACAGAAGCTTTCTTTTCTACGATCACTTCATCAACAGGTACATCAATGACAACGTCACCTTTTTCAGCAACTTCTTTTGTGATGCGAACAGTATCAATGCTGCCTTCAAAGTCATCTGCTGTCAATTCACATACTGCGCCTACCTGCACTTCTTTCACATCTGTTTTACCGGAGAAAGAAACTTCTACGCCTGTTTTTTCAATAATGATACGACCTTTTACAGTCACATTATCCAAAACAACTTTGTCATCTTCTGCGCAGCGGATCACCAGGTCACCCTGAATTTCCACATCCCGCAGAGTTGCTTTTTCTACTGTGCTGTCAATGACCACATTACCTGCTACAACCTGATCTTCCAGAACAGCTTCTTTTTCTGTCAGCACAACTTCTGTTGCTGCTACTGTTTCATCATTCTGTGTCAGTACACGATTCAAAGATGACACAGCTTCTGCTCTTGTAATGGATTTGGCTGCACCAAAAGTACCATCAGGGTAACCGCTCATATAGCCTGCTTTTACAACAGCGCCTACACTGCCCACTGCCCATACGGGAATTTCATCGCTAAATCCTTCCGCACCTGCAGCATCCTGTTCCAGACCCATAGCATTTGCGATCATCACAGCTGCTTCCGCTCTGCTGATGGTTGCGCTGGGTTTGAAAGTACCGTCTTCATAGCCATTGCAGTATCCTGCATTCACTGCTGCAGCCACTGCCTGATAGAACCAATCGGTTTCTTTCACGTCTGTAAAGCTAACAGTGCCTTCTGCATCGTTTTTCAGCACGTTATTCATCATGGTAACAAATTCTGCACGGCTAACACTATTGTCCGGCTTAAATGTGCCGTCTTCATAGCCTTTGATCAGACCTTTGCTTTCCCAATCAGAGATCACTGCATTTGCCCAATGATTTGCTGTGTCTGTTGCACCAAATACTGTCACAGGTGCAAAAGCCAGAACTGCAGCCAACGCCATAGAGCATGTTCTTTTGGTTGCCTTCTTTGCGTTTTTTCTCAATTCGACCCCTCCTAAGTGTTATTATGCATATTTTACGCATAAAAATTCTATACAGAACCTCTATCAATTTGCCCCGCAAATTTCATCAATTCCGTATGGTACATACTTTCGGTTTTATTTCATCACGATTCGTACAAAAGTCAATATGCATACATAAAAATTTTTCTGCATTTATTCCTTCTTCCTGCTTTCCAACGAGTTTTCTATATTTTCCATACAACATCCCACTAAAAAACAAGAAACAACTCCATTTTAATTCTTCATAATATCTATTCAGTTAAATCTTCAACTGTTTTTTCAAAACAATATTAAAAAATCCTTCTTGTTTTTCCTATAAAATCCGTCCCCTCAATTGGTAATATTATGCACAAAATATTCGTTCCGAACTTCATCTCAAAGTCCCCAAAAAGAAAAACACCTGTAAAAAGCAACTTACCCTCAAAATTTTATAAAAATAAGAAAGCTGAAATCTCTATATAAATAATAATAAGGATTTCAGCTTTCTTTGTTTTCTTTCTATATCTGCAAATTTACTTCCTTCTCTTTTATTTACAAAAGGTCGCTTTCTCCCGGATCAGAAAAGTCAGAAACGGCTTCGGCAATCATTTTTGCAATGACAGCCGCTTCTTCCTTCTCTTTCTCCACTGTGACAGTTTCCTCGTCTGGTTTTGTCAGCGTTTCTTCTGCCGCCGGACTATCCGCTTTCAGAACTTCGGCAAAGTCCTTAAATTTCTCCACTTGTTCCGGTGACAGGGATGCCTGCCGTAAATCCAGTGTGCCTTTTGGTGTGCCGTTGACCGTACCCCGGAAGGTGCGTCCATCCAGTTTCGGGCTGCCTGTCATCACCAGTTCCAATTCTTTCACACTGCCTTTGCTCAATTCACCCAGAAACTCGGAAAGCACCGCTCCATCTTCCACAGAAACTGTCACTTTCCCATCTACGGTACTGCTCATATATGCGCCGGCAACTTCCACGTCTGCTGTGCCTTTGACCTTGATTTCCACATTACCCTTGAGGGTGGTGCCGCTGCTGCCGCTGCCATAGAGGGCAAACTTGCCGCTTTCCACAGAAAGCACAGGGTTTGCCGTGATTTCTTTCTCCTCTGCGTCATGTGCAGTTCCCGCAAAAATGGCACGTCTTGTGAAGCTGAACGGTGTTTCCACATCTGCGCCAATGGTAACAGAATGCCCATTGCCATAAATACGATTCACATCGTACACAACATTCTCAAATGTAATATCTGCCCTTGCTTCCATGACGCCGCCTTTGATTTTGCACTTGCGCTCATTCCCGGAACGGATGGTGCAGGAAACAGAAGGGAAGGTGTCTTTTTCCTGTAATTCCACATCATCCCCCAGAATGATTTCACCACTGCCTGCTTCCTCAAGGGCACTGACAGCTTCTTTCCATGTGCCGTATTTGCTGCCGTTCACTTCAAAGGCTTCTTTTCCCACTGCTTTCACGAAAGTCAAATCTTTTCTTGCTGTAGGAGACCAATTCTTTTCTCCCACCTTTGCTGCCGCACGGATATACAGTGTACCGCCTTTGGGATTCTCCATGGTCAATGTCAGGGGTTTTTCATAAAGGGCTTTATGTTTTTCAAAATCAGACAGTTTTCCGCTGGTCAGGTCGTTGCTGTTTTCTACCACATAATAGATTTCCGCGCCGTCGGTGGCGCATGCGATTTCCACAGTCACTTTTTCATCATTTCCGTAATTGCCCTGTTTGGGGCTTACGGTAATGACTGGTTCCGCTGCCACAGAACCCTCCTGCAATGCCGCCTGAACAGCAGCAAGGACTTTTCGGCTTTCTTCCTCATGACCGGAAATGGGTGTCACGCCTTCCACACCCTGTTTCAGATAAATCTGGCTGAACAGTTCCGGCAAAAAGGCTGCGTATGCTTTTTCGCTGGCATCATCCAGACGGATTTTGGTCAGATAGTATTTCTGGTCAAAATTGGGGCTTTCAAACTCCACTCTTGCGGTGATGCCGTCTGCCTTTCCGCTGAACTGCCCCAGTTCATAGGAATGTTTGGGATTGGGATTGGCAAAAACATATCTGCCTGTCACTGTTTCCGAGCGTTTTCCATCCTGAAAGGCTGCCGCTTTCAGCAAAATCACTCTGCCGTCAGCATATGTTTCCCTTTCCGCCTTCAATTCCGCGCCGGAATCCTCATGGAAAATAGGGTCTTTGGAAGGTGTAGGGCTTTCTTCCGTAGGCTCACTGCCGTCTATGGTATAGTGGATGACTGTCCCTTCCGGCGCTTTCATGGTAACAAAAATAGAATTGATTTTTCCATTGGGTGCCACCTGTCTGGTGCTCTGGAAAGTGGGCGGCGCAATTTCTCCCGTGCCTTCCCGTATAGGCTTGCTGCGCAGTGCATCGATGACGGCATATTTTACCGCATCACTGGAGAGGGTCGCGCCGCTGATGGCATCCACCTTTTCTTCTTCCTTCTCAGAAGGTGTGGTGCGTGCCTTCAGCACTTCCTCCAAAGTCTTTCCTTTCAGTTTTTCCGGCATGCCGCTTGCACCCATGACATCGCCGCCCAGCCAGAAAGATTCGTCAATGGTGCCGGGAATCTCCGTGCCGTTATCTTCCAGCAGAGCAATCCTGCCATTTACCGTAGTCACGCGCACCTTTACGGTATAGGGCTTGCCTTCATTGCCTTTGCACTCCGCCTGCCCTGTATATACCTTTGTACCTGTATCCAGAGGAGGAATCTTCACGAAAGTCAAAGGGATTTCCAGAACTTTTGACCATTTTCCATCTTTCTGGGCTGCCAGCTTCAAAGAAATGGTTTCATCGGCATCATTCCCATTCCCATTCAAAGACAGTGTCGGCTGGTTCAGTTTTTTTTTAGAGGCATCGTCCCCCTTTGGGTCGCTGCCGTCTGTGGTATAAAAAACATCTGCTCCTTCCGGTGCGGAAATGTTCAGCAGGGCATTTTCTGTTGCCGCGAACAGTAGATTGGTTCTCAGGTCTGCCGCTGTTACTTTTGGTTCGCTGACTTCGCCGGACTTAGAAGAAAGGGCTTCTTTCACAGCGCCTTTGATGGCTTCACTGGAAACGGTTGCGCTGGCCACAGCGTCAATGCCGTCAATATCCTTTGCTGTTTTCCCTTTGAATTTCTCAAACATTGCCGCCGCTTTTTTCCAGAAGGAATCATTACCACCTGCTTCTGTGCCATTGTCTGTGACAGATACGATTTCTCCTGTCTTTTTGTTATAAGTCACAGTCACCTTGGCATCGTAGCCGAAGGAACCAACGGTTTTACTGCCTTCTGCCGTTTCTGTTGCTTCCTCTGTTGTTTCTGTTTCTTCCCCAAGGGCTTTTTTCACCGCTTCTTTGATGGCATTGCTGGAAACGGTGGCACTAGCTACAGCGTCGATGCTGTCAATATCCTTTGCGGTTTTCCCTTTGAATTTCTCAAACATTGCCGCAGCTTTCTTCCAGAAGGAATCATTGCCGCCTGCTTCTGTGCCGTTATCTGTGACAGATACGATTTCTTTCGTCTTTTTGTTATAAATCACAGTCACCTTGGCATCATAGCCAAACTCGCCCACTTTCGCACTGCCTTCTGCGGTAGCATTGGGTTCTTCGGTAGGTCCTTCCGTTGTTTTCTGGAAGGAGAAATACATCTTCAGATAGCCGCCCTTCCCATAATATTCTTTGTAATTGGGGAAGTCGATTTCCAAAGCTTCTTTATAATAATCCAATCCTACTTTGTAGACTTCGTCTTGGATAAGCTCATTTTCGCTGTTATATACTTTGACTTTGAATGTATCGCTCTTCCAGCCTTTGTATGTATCCGGCAGTTCAATGCCTTTTTTGGTGACACAGCCCTTTTCTGTTTTCCATTCCCGATTTTCTACGGTGATGGTCTGGAGCAATGTATCCTTTGCGCTGTCATAAAGTTCCACTTTCGCAGGAATCTGGGAAGCGTAATCTTTCACTTCCACCTGGAATGTCTGCTGGTGCTCTCCCATAGAAATGGTAATGGTCTGTTTGCCCGCCTCTTTCGCTGTAAAGATATGACCATTTTCCATGGACGCGGCAAAACCTCTGTTGCGGCATTCTGCCCATCCATTCAGGCGCTGGGAACTGCCTTTTTCTGTTTTCAGAGAAATATTCAGGTTATCCAGCTGGAAAGCTTCCCCAACGGCATACTGCTTGGGCACCAGACTGGTATCCAGTGTAAAGGATGCCACGGCGGAAGTATCAGCAGATGTATCCAGGTCTACAAAATAATTTTCGAATTTCCAGCCTGTATAGTCATCTCCGACAGCAACGCCTTTCAATGCAAATTTCCAGGAATTATAGCCATCTTCAAAAACGCCGTCTGCCAGTTTCTTATCATTGTCATAAATAGCCATGGCTTTGATAGAGCCTTCTGTTTCCAGACGATAACGGAATTCATTTCCCTCCAGCTGAATCTTCTGGGTTCTATCGTCCTGCATGGTCACCAGAATATGTGTAGGAGATTTCTGTTTCACTTCATCAAAGAAAGCAATTCTTACAGGGATGGTGGTTTGAGAAAGTTCATGGGTGAATTTCACCAGCAATGTGCCGTTTTTCATGCCTTCTGTCTGCTTGGTGATGGTATCGCCGTTTTGATAATTTGTAACGATGCCGTATTCCTGCAGCTGGTTGAAAGGTGCTGTTTTCTCCTTGCCATCTGTCATATGCAGTGTCAATTCTGTCTGACTCAGATCCAGAGGCATGTTAAATTTCGCAGTCAAGGCAGGTTTTACCTTAAATTCCATCCATGCGATCTGCTGGTCTTTCTGATCCAGTCCATACTGTTTTGCCTTTGCCAAAGCGTTTTCCATGGCGCTGAGATGCCCTTTTGCTGTTTCTGTGGCACCGCTGACCGCGTCAAAAGCATCGCCTTTTTTCTCTGTCAGTGCTTTGGAAAGACTGGACAAATCAGACAGACCTACGGCTTTTTTCAGGATATTTTTCCCGCCTGCGTAACGGGTATCGTCTGTATACTTGATGGATTCCGCACCGGTGATTACGCCGTCTTTTACTGTCACTTTCACCACGTTGGGACCTCTGTCAGGGTAATAGCGTCCCCATGTGGCTGTACCGTACCATTCGCCGTCAGCGATTTTCCCTTCGGGCTGCGTGGGCTCTGTCTTACCGGAGAAATCAAAGAGCAGACGTACATAACCGCCATAGGAATCGTATTCTGTGTAGTGAGGGAATGCGATTTCCAATGCTTTGCCGTCAATGGCTTTTTCCACTGTGTAATCAGAAAGGGCTTCCCCTGCGGCATTATATACCTTGATAGTGAATGTGTCTTTTTCCCATTTCTGATATGTTTCCGGCATTTTCACATTGTAGAGGGAATACATACCATGGGCATTTTTCCATTTTTCACCGGGAATGGTGATAGTCTGGATGGGTTCTCCTGTTTTAGAGGACAACTCGATTTTTGCAGGAATCTGTTTTTCGTAATCAATAACCTGCACATCGAAGGACTGTGTCACACCATTATTCTTAATCTGGATGGTCTTTGTTCCCTTCTGGGCATCTTCTTTGGTGAAGATATAATCCTGATCGGGTTCTGCTGTAAAGCCTTTTGCTTTGCAGGCATCCCAGCCTACTTTCCGCTGTTTGCTGCCTTTTTCCGTTACCAGATTGATATTCAGCAGACTCAGATCCAGCTTGTATCCCACACCATATACGGTCTGGAGCAGTTCTGTATCCAGCGTAAAGGATGCCACGGCAGAATCGTCTGTCTGGTTGTCCATGGAAATATAGTAAGTATTGTATTTCCATCCTGTAAAGCCCTCACCGGGAGAAACTTCCCCAAGGAACGCTTCCCAGTCGTTATATTCCTCTTGATAAACAGCCTCTGTCAGCAGGCGGTCATTGTCATAAACCTTGATATCCTTGATCTTGCCTTCAGCTTTGATGCTGTAATCCCATTGGTTTTCATCCAGCTCCATCTTCTGTGTTTTGCCATCGGCAAATGTAATCAACAGATGGGTGGGCGTTTTTCTTGTGGTCTTTTTGGATGCCACCACTTTGGCAGGCATCACAATCAAGCCATCATTCTGGCGGAATTGCACCTGCAAGGCACCATGCTGGTTGACACCCGGTGTATCTTTTGTAATGACCGTACCATTTTCAATATTGGTGGTAATGCCATATTCAGAAATCTTGTCAAAGGGTACGGATTTTGTCTGTCCATCCGCAAGATGTACCTTCAGCACAGTACCGGTCAGATCCAGCTTTTCACCAAAGTTCATGTTAGCCTTGGGCTTTTTCTCAAAATCGAACCACTGCACATTCTGCTTCACCTGATCGGAACTGTATTTTTCCGCACGGAGGACAGCATTTTTCAGTGCGCTCAAGTGCCCTTTGGCTGTTTCCGTAGCACCGGATACCGCATCATAAGCCGCCCCTGTTTTCTGGCGGAGCTGCGCTTCCAGCTTATCCACATCCTCTGCCTTTCGGATGCCCTTTACATGGTTCAGCACATTCTGTCCTCTTTCAAAGCTTTCGTCCTCAATATGCTTTTCGCTGTATGCCGCAGTAACCTGCCCGTCTTTCACAACAACGCGGACAATGTCGGGACCTTTCGCCTGGTAATACAAGCTGTCTGTACCTGTGCCATACCATATGCCATCCGCCAGAACACCCTTCTTTTTTTCTTCGGAAGAACTGCTGGAACCGCCAGAACCGCCGGAACTGCCGGAACTGCTGGAGGAATGTTTCTTCTTTCTCACAGGAAGTTCTTCTTCCGCGCTTTTCTGGTCTGTGGTCACAGTGGTTTTGGGCTGGACTTCTTTTCCGCCCGCCTGCACGCCGGAAACATTGTCCCCAGCGATCACTTTTGTATTTTCCGTAAAAACCTGTACGCCATCTCCGCCCGCATGGACTTCGCCTACGTTGCCTGCGCCGCTGATTTGAGTTCCTTTGGCTTTGGCTTCCACCTTGGATACGGTTCCATCTTTTTCCACTTGGATTTTGGCGTTTTCCGCACCAGCTTCCACCTGCACCGCGCCGATTTTCCCCTTTTCCACAGTCAGGGACAAGGGCTTGGAAATCTGTACTTTGTCAAAATCACCGGATAACTTCGTATCGCTGGAAAGGGTCACCTCTCCCAAAGAACTGTCTGCGGCGGTGAAATTGGTCTGGATGGGATGCACTGCCAGAACTCCTTTTCCGGCAGTGGTTTTAGAAAATTCCACGCCATCTCCGCCGCCGCGGACAAGGATTCTGCCTTCCACTTTCACGTTGTCCAGTTTCACACGCTGTACGCCGTCAGCAATGACCAAATCCCCTTTGACGGTCACATTGTACAAAGAGGCATCATCCTTTCGTACAATGAGATTGCCTTCCAGATTGGCATCTGCCGTTTTTCCATCTTCAGCGATGTTTCCTGCCAACTGGTAAAGCACCTGTGAAAATTCCGCTCTGGTAATGGGCGCAAGGGGGCTGAGCTTCCCTTCATTGCCATGGATATAACCAGCCTGAACCATAGCTGCCACAGCATCTCTTGCCCATGGCGCAATCTGGTCACTGTCTGCATACTGCTGCAAAACATCGGTATTGGATTGTTCCAAACAATAAAATCTTGCCAGCACCGCAAAAACTTCCTGTCTGGTGATAGGCGCTTCCGGCCGCAGCATGCCGCCATCCCCCGCAAATGTGCCCATCTGCACCGCCTTTGCCATATCCTCAAAGTACCAAGCCGTAGCAGGCACGTCTGTATAACCGGTCAGTGAAGCCCCTTTCACCGCACCGGCAAGACGATTGAGAATCGCTGCCATTTCTGCCCGTTTCAATGTGTCATTGGCACGAATCTTTCCGCTGTCCCCGCTCAGTAAGCCATTGCTAACCGCATAGGACAAAGCATTGGTTGCCCAGTTGTTTGGGAAATCCGAAAAGTCCGCCGGCGAAGCCGCCAGCACCGGTGTCGGTATGGCGATGGACGCTGCCATCAATGCCGCAAGGACTCTTTTCTGGTGTTCTTTTGCCATGTTTGTATCACTCCTCTTCTCCTTTTGTACATAAACTATGCTGTTTTCCCCATGTATCCCCGTTTGGGAAAACGATTTCCGCCCTTTAGTTAGCATATGCTAACCAGTGAATTCAATATACCATGTCAGACATTTCTTGTCAACAACATTTTTCCCCGCAACAAAAAAACGGCATTTCTGCCGTTTTTTAAATGCTCATGTCCATAAGACCATGGGGTCTGCCGTTTTGGGTGTATACATATCCCGCAACCCCTTTGTCATCAGTATTTTTCCATCATCTGTCATCATAACTGCGTCAAACAAATCCTTGTGTTCTTTCCAGAACGCCTCCGCCTTTTCCGGTCCCATGATAAAAAGTGATGTCGAAAGAGCATCTGCCAATGTGCCGTCCTCACTGACAATGGTCACGGAAATAAAGCCATTTTCCGCCGGATAACCGGTTCTTGGGTCGATGATATGATGATACACTTTGCCGTTTTCCGTAAAATTCCGCTGGTATCCGCCTGAAGTGATGACTGCTTTGTTTTCCACATCCAAAATGCCGAAATAATCCTCTGGATTTCTGGGGTCTTCCAAAGCCACCCGCCAAAGGCTGCCATCGGGCTTTCTTCCTAAGGTCTGCACATTTCCCCCCAGAGAAACAATGCCGGAAGTGACGCCATTTTCCTGATAAATTTCCATAATCCGCTGGGAAGTATAACCCTTGGCGATTGCCCCCAGATCCACAGTGACGCCATCCAGCAGTGTTACCGTATTGCCTTCCATATGTACCTTAGAACCATCCACTTTTGCCAGCTGTTCCGCTAACTCCTCTGATGTCGGTACATGGAAATTACCATCACGGAACCCCCACAGCTTCATAACCGGCGTAATGGTACAGTCAAAAAGTCCATCCGTTTCCCTGGATACCTCCGCCGCTCTGGAAATAACGGCAAGGGTGTCTGCTTCCACCTGTCTTTGTCCCAACTGGTTCAGCTGATACACATCGCCGCTTTCCCCAGTAACAGACAGCAGTTCATCCAGTCGCTGGATTTCCGCACTTGCCGCCTCCACAGCCGTACTTGCATGATCTCCATAAGCAGTGATGTCCATGAAGGTATCCATGGCAAATATCTCCTCTTTGTAGGGCGTCAGTCCCGATTTGGCTTCATATCTGTCACCGCAGCCCCCCAGCAATGCGGCACAGCAGCAGACTGCCAACACCATTTTTTTCATTTTCTTTCCACCTCCATTTTGTTAGCAAAAACTAATCTTGTAAGACATCATATCATTTCATTATTTTTCTGTCAATATCCTTATCAGACAACAAAAAAAGATATGGGCTGCAATTTCTATTGAGAAACCAAGAAAACGATTTCTCAACAACCGCTTTTGCAACACATATCTCTTCATTTTCAGGAAACAGAAAACCTATTTCAGTACCTTTCTGACATTCCGCCCCCAACGGCAGCGTCGACCGGAAAACAAATTCCCATAACTGTTTATCAGTGTTTTTCTGAAAAATCAAAACCACCCGTTGAACGGGTGGTTTGATCAGACCCTATAAGGGTCTATCTCTTGTGGTAGCCCCCTAAAGGGGGCATTGAATAGTCTGGCAACCACACTTTTAACTCTGGCTGCCCCCTACTCGGGGGCACTTTTTATGCCTTATTTCACCGGCTCACCCGTGAACGGGTCTGTAAATTCCTTTAAACTTATTTGATCATTCATAATATCATCTTCCAGCTGATTTTTGATGTATTCTTTTATTGCCGTTTCATATCTGCCTACTGTATCTACAAAATATCCTCTACACCAAAAATGTCGATTTCCATACTTGTACTTTAAGTTTGCGTGTCTATCA